>CAZOUC010000301.1:0-1656 GCA_964582825.1 uncultured Enterobacteriaceae bacterium
GATGATCTTCGACGAGTGCACGCCGTACCCGGCGGACGAGGACACGGCACGGCGGTCGATGGAGCTCAGCCTGCGCTGGGCCGCGCGCAGCCGGGCGGCGCACGGTGACTCGCCGTCGGCGCTGTTCGGCATCGTCCAGGGTGGCATGTACCCGGGCCTGCGTGAGCGCTCGCTGGCCGGCCTGCTCGAGCTCGGTTTCGACGGTTACGCGGTCGGTGGGCTGTCGGTCGGCGAGAGCAAGGCCGAAATGCTCGCGGTGCTGGACGGTCTGTCCGACAAGTTGCCGCAGGATCGGCCGCGTTACCTGATGGGCGTCGGAACGCCGCTCGATATCCTCGCCGCCGTGGCGCGCGGTATCGACATGTTCGACTGCGTGCTGCCGACGCGCAACGCCCGCAACTCGTTCCTGTTCACGAGCCGCGGCGTCCTCAAGCTGCGCAACGCCCGCTTCCGTCACGATACGGCGCCGCCGGATCCGGACTGTGACTGCTACACCTGCAGCCATTTCAGTCGCGGGTACCTGCACCACCTCGACCGCTGCCGGGAGATCCTCGGCAGCCAGCTGAACACCCTGCATAATCTGCACTTTTACCAGCGGCTCATGCAGGGCATCCGCGCCGCCATCGAAGCCGGCGACTTCGAGGCCTTCGCCGCACGGTTCCGTGCGCGCTACGAGGCCGGGCCCGATGCGCCGCCATGAACCGCCAGCACAGGAGACCGCAAGGTGATATATACCCTCGGAGACCGCAGACCGCAGCTCGCCGATGACGTCTACGTGGCGCCGACCGCCAGCGTGATCGGCTCGGTCGTGCTCGAGGCCGGTGCGAGTGTCTGGTTCGGCGCCGTCCTGCGCGGCGACTGTGACCTGATCACGGTAGGCGCCGGCAGCAACGTCCAGGATGCGTCGGTGCTGCACACCGACCCGGGCATGCCGCTGACGATCGGGCGCGGCGTCACGGTCGGACACAAGGTCATGCTGCACGGCTGCACGATCGGCGACGGCAGCCTGGTCGGGATCGGAGCGATCGTGCTGAACGGGGCGCGCATCGGCCGCGAGTGCCTGATCGGCGCCGGCGCCCTGGTCACCGAGAACAGCGAGTTCCCGGACGGTTCGCTGATTCTCGGCGCGCCCGCCCGGATCAAGCGCGAGCTGAGCGCCGAGGAGCGGGCCATGCTCGCACACGGCGCCGAGCACTACATCGGCAACGCCCGCCGCTTCCGGGACCAGCTGCAGCCGCTCTGAGTCCCCGGCAGGCGCCGCGACTCGACGTGCCAGGCGGCGGTGGCGCTAACGACGCCCGGACCCCCGCGTGGTACCGAAGCCAGAACCTCCACAGCTGCCTCCGTCCACACGCAGGACGCTAGGCGAGCACCTGGGCGCGGGCGCGTTCGATGACCTTGCCTTTGAGAGACAGTATCTCGAAACCGTACCGGCCGACGCGCAGGCTCACGTTGGCGTCGGGAATCGTCTCGAGGTGTTCGAGGATCAGGCCATTGAGGGTCTTCGGTCCGTCGACCGGCAGGTCCCAGCCCAGGCTCTTGTTGATGTCACGGATCGCTGCGGTGCCTTCGATCAGGAAGCTGTTGTCGTCGTTGGCGCGGATTTCCTCGACCTGATCGGCCAGGTCCGACGTGAACTCGCCGACGATTTCCTCG
>CAZOUC010000301.1:1666-3466 GCA_964582825.1 uncultured Enterobacteriaceae bacterium
ACCGCACCGTATTCGTCGACGACGATCCCGAGGCGCTTCTTGAGCTTCTGGAAGTTGAGCAACTGCAGGTGCAGCGGCGTGTTCTCGGGCACGAAATAGGGGTCGCGCACGTAGCCCATCATGCGTTCGCGGTCGAGACCGCGATCGCTCAGGAACAGACGGGCGTTGCGCATGTGCAGGATGCCGATCACCTCGTCGATCTCCTCGCGGTAAACGACCACGCGGTTGTAGTAGCACTCGTGCAGGCGCTCGACGATCTCCTCGTCGCTGTCGGCGAGGTCGATGCCGAACACCTCGTTGCGCGGAATCATGATGTCGTCGACGGTGACTTCCTCGAGGTCGAGGATGTTGAGCAGCATGCTCTGATGGCGCTGCGGGATCAGCGTGCGCGCCTCGCCGACGATAGTGCGCAGTTCCTCGTGGCTGAGCGGATCGTCCTTGCTGACCTCGGGGTTGACGCCGAGCAGGCGGAGCAGGGCATTGCTGACCTTGTTGACGAGCCAGACCACCGGCGACAGCACCACGAACAGCGGGCGCAGCACGAACGCGGCCGGGAAGGCGATACGTTCCGGGTGCACCGCCGCGTAGGTCTTCGGCGTCACCTCGGCGAAGATCAGGATGATCGCCGTCAATGCGATCGTCGCGATGGCGATCCCGGCGTCGCCCCAGATGCTGACGCAGATCACCGTCGCGATCGCCGACGCGAGGATGTTGACGGCATTGTTGCCGATCAGGATCAGGCCAATCAGTCGGTCCGGCCGGCGCAGCATCGACGCGGCCAGGCGGGCGCCGTGATGGTTCTTGGCCAGGTGCCTCAACCGGTACCGGTTGAGTGACATCATGCTGGTCTCGGAACTGGAGAAGAATCCGGAGAGCAGGATCAGCGCAAACAGAGCTGCACCAAGCAGCTCAATGGGCTTGTCGTCCACAGAGTGGCAGCGGCCTCGCGTCGAACGGGAGCGCTATCTTGGAACAAAACCCGACGCGCAGGCAAGCGCCGGCGGCAACGCGGGCCTCAGGCCCGCTGCAGCAGGAATTCGAGCACGAAGCGGCTGCCGAAATAGGCCAGGATCAGCATCATGAAGCCGGCCACCGTCCAGCGGATCGCGATTCGCCCGCGCCAGCCCATCCAGTGCCGTCCCCACAGCAGCACCGCGAACATGCCCCATGCCACGATCGACAGTATCGTCTTGTGCGCCATGCCGGGCGCGAACAGATCTTCGAGGAATATCGCGCCGCTGGCGATCGCCAGCGTCAGCAGCAGCTCGCCGGCCCAGATCAGCTGGAACAGCATGCGCTCCATGGTCTGCAGCGGCGGCATGATTTCGATCAGGCCGTGCGTGTGCCGCCGTTTGAGTTCGCGGTTGAGCACGGCCACGGCGCCGGCCTGTATCGCCGCGATCGTCAGCAGGCTGTAGGCGAGGATCGAAAGGCCGACGTGCATGCCGAGCTCCCAGCCGGGCTGCTCGGCCGGCAGGCGTCCGTCCATCAGCAGGGCCGCCAGCAGCGACAGCACGGCCAGCGGATAGAACACCAGGAGCAGGGTGCCGACCGGCTGCCACAGTCCCAGCACGTGCGTGATCAGCACCATCAGCAGGAACACCAGCGAAGCGGTGTTGAACAGACCGAAGCGCAGGCCCTCGGCACCGTAGATCGTCAGGCCGATTGCGATGGCGTGCAGCACCAGCGCCAGGCTGGCCATGATCACCGACCAGCGGATCGCGGTGATGGCCGGACCGTCGGCCCGCAGCGCCCGCAGCAGCGTCAGGCTTTCTGCCGCCCAGTGCAAATCGCGCAGCA
>CAZOUC010000301.1:3476-4059 GCA_964582825.1 uncultured Enterobacteriaceae bacterium
GGCTGGCGCTGTACAACAGGCAGGCGAACAGTCCTGGAGCGAGGGGTGTCATAGTATCTGTCGATCAGTCGACCTGATCCCGGTATTGTAGCCATAAGGCACAAAGACCGGCCAGCGCCGAGGCAAGCGGCCCGCGTGCGGCGTTATACTGGGCGGTCACGGCGTTCCGGCCGGAGTCGCGCGCAGCGATCCGCGGAGCCAGCAGAAACGCAGTCCACCAGGCAGGCCGAGTAAGAGTTATCCGATGTTCGACAGTCTTTCCGAGCGCCTTTCCGCCTCGCTCAAGCAGGTCTCCGGCAAGGCGACGCTGACCGAGGACAACATCCGCGACACGCTGCGCGAGGTCCGCCGCGCGCTGCTCGAAGCGGACGTGGCGCTGTCGGTGGCGCGCGATTTCGTCGAACAGGTGCGCGAACGCGCCCTCGGCCAGGAAGTGCAGTCGAGCCTCAACCCCGGTCAGGTCTTCCTGCGCATCGTCCAGAACGAGCTCGAGCAGGCGATGGGCGAGGCCAGCGTGGGGCTCGACCTGGCCACGCAACCGCCCGCGGTCATCCTGATGGCGGGTCTGCAGGGCAGTGGCAAG
>CAZOUC010000302.1:0-3504 GCA_964582825.1 uncultured Enterobacteriaceae bacterium
GCCTGGATGCCGTTGGTGCCCTCGTAGATCGGCAGGATGCGGGCGTCGCGCATGTGCTGTGCGGCGCCGGTTTCCTCGACGAAACCCATGCCGCCGTGAATCTGCACCCCCAGCGAGGTCACGTCCATCGCCAGCTCGGTGCACCAGCCCTTGACGATCGGGGTCAGCAGCGCGGCTCGCTGCTCGTGCAGGCGGCGCTGATCCTCGTCGGGGCTGTGATGCACGATGTCCATGCACGACATCGCGGCGTAGGCGAGCGCGCGTCCGGCTTCGGTCTGCGCTTTCATTTCCATCAGCATCCGGCGCACGTCGGGGTGGTGCACGATGGTCTTGCCGCCCTGGACGCGGTCGCGTGCATAGGCCGCGGCGAGCTGCAGCGCCCGCTCGGATACCGCAACGCCCTGCAGACCCACCGACAGGCGGGCGTGGTTCATCATCGTGAACATGCAGGCCAGGCCGTTGTTCTCGGCGCCGACCAGGTAACCGATGGCACCGTCGTTCTCCCCGAAACTCATCACGCAGGTGGGACTGGCGTGGATGCCGAGCTTGTGTTCGACCGATACCGGGTACACGTCGTTGCGTTCGCCGAGGCTGCCATCGCCGTTGTGCAGGTACTTCGGCACCAGGAACAGGGAAATGCCCTTGACCCCGGGCGGGGCGTCTGGCAGGCGCGCCAGCACCAGGTGCACGACGTTGTCGGTCATGCCGTGGTCGCCCCAGGTGATGTAGATCTTGGTGCCGAACAGGCGGTAACGGTCACCGTCGCGTTCCGCCCGCGTGCGCACCACCGACAGGTCGGAGCCGGCCTGCGGCTCGGTGAGGTTCATCGTCCCGGTCCACTCGCCGCTGATCATTTTCGGCAGGTAGCGCTCCTTGAGCGTCTCGTCGGCGTGCTGGGTCAGGGCATCGATGGCGCCCTGGTTGAGCAGCGGGCACAGGCTGAATGCGACGTTGGCGCTCTGCATCATCTCCTGCACGGCGAATGCCAGCACGGTGGGCAGGCCCTGACCGCCGTAGGCCGGCTCGAAGGGCAGGCTGTTCCAGCCCCCCTCGACGTACTGCCAGTAAGCGTCCTTGAAGCCGCTGGCCTCGACGACCTGGCCGTCCTCGACGCGGGTGCCCTCACGGTCCCCGCTGACGTTCAGCGGTGCCACCACGTTGCTGGCCAGCTTGCCGCATTCGTCGAGCACCGCATCGATCAGGTCGTCGCTGACGTCCTCGAAGCCGGGCAGCTCCGCCAGCTTGCCGATGGACGCGAGGTCCCGCAGTACGTGGCCGATTTCGGTGGTCGGTGCGCTGTAGTCGGTCATTTCGCTGCACTCCCTTGGCTGCTCAGCGGCGGTTCCCGGCCCCGTCTACCCGCGACCCGGGAGCGCTAGTGTAACGCCGAACGCGGGCCACTTCAGCGCGCCCGATCACGGCTCAGCGCAGCAGCAGCTCGATCGGTGCCGGTTCGAGATCCAGCGAGGCGTAGAAATCCAGAAAACCGGCGCGCGAGCCCTCGATGTCGACACCACCGCCAGGCAGCAGCTCGCGGGCGTAGCTGGCGCTGCCCTGCATGATGTCGTCGAGCAGGGCCCGGTCCAGGCTGACGACCGCGTCCGGCTCGGCGGCCGGACCCGGTCGCACCTCGAGTACCTGGCGGCGCAGCGTCAGGCTCCAGGTCTCGTCGACGTCCGGCAGGCGGTACTCGAGCACGATGTGCTTGCCCGCCGCCCGGTCGGGCAGCACGCGGTAGCGCAGCAGGTCGAACAGGAACCGCGTCGAGGCATTGGCGAAATCGAAGGATTCCCGGACCGAGCGCTGGATGGCCAGCGAGTCCACGCGGCCCTCGAGTTCCCGGGCCCCGGTCAGGTAGAAGCCGCGCCAGTTGGTGTTGGCGGTCGCGTAACCGAGCTGGCGCAGGGCCCGGGCCTTGAGCTCCCGCGCCTGCCGGTCCTCGCGGTCGATGCGGATCAGCAGGGTCAGCAGCTCGGCGGACCACTGCGGATCGCCCCCGTCGATGGCCTCCTGCGCGGCCGCGAACACCCGGTCCCGGCCGCCCATCAAGGTCACCGTACGCCGCGCCTGCTCACGCCGCGGTGTCGGATCCAGGGTAGCCGGATCGCCGTCCCACCAGCTGATGTAGCCGGTAAAGATGTTGCGCACGCTGTGCTTGACGGTGCCGTACATCTCGCGCCTCCAGGGCTCCAGGTCGAGTTCTGCCGGCAGCGCGTCGAGGGCTTCGGCGAGCTCCTGCTGCGTGTAGCCCCGGTTGATCAGGCGTACCGCCTGGTCGTGGGTCCACTGGATGGCGTCACGGTAGGTCGTCAGCAGCTCCTGGACCTGCTGGCGGCCCGCGACCGGCCGACCGTGACTCGGTACCAGCCACTCGATGTCCTCGCGCCGCATCCGGTCCAGGGCCGCGATCCAGGCCTCGATGTCGCGGGGCTTGGTGCCACGCAGAGAATGCAGGTTAGGAAAGGTCGGGCCCTGCACCTCGTCGCCGCTGAGCATGATGCGCCACTCGGGCAGGTAGACGGCGATGTGCGACGCCGCCTCGCCGCCGGTCCGGAACAGGTGCAGGCGCACACCGGCCAGGGTCATCTCAGTGTCGTCGCCGACGAAGGTGTTCGGCTCGATGTAGCCGACGCGCCCGCGCCGGAACCGGCCGCAGCAGCCGCTGTGGAAGTGCCTGCCGTCGGTTTCCGAGTCGAGCAGTGCGCCGTACATGTACATCGCGCGCACCGCCATCAGCGGACCGGTGACGCTGTTCTCGTCGCTCATCTCGCGCAGGAAATTATCGGCGGCGATGACCTTCACCGCGCCGCTGCGCGCCTGCTCCGGATCGATGAAAGCGGCGGTGCCGCTGACGTGATCGGCGTGGTGGTGCGTATACACCACGGCGACCACCGGCTTGTCGCTGCGCTCGCGCAGGCGCGCTGCGGTGATTTCGGCGTCGTCCTGGTTCAGGTTGGTGTCGACCACGATCAGGCCGTCGTCACCCTCGATCACGATGGTGTTGGCAAAGCCGCCGCCGGAGTTGGCGTACAGCCACACCGGGGCATCGCCGATCCGCACGGTGCCCTCCTCGAAGTAGCGGCCGTGTTCGACGAGGTAGTCGGGAGCGCTGAACCGGTCGTCGTACACGGCTTCTGGCGCCGTGTCACGGTCGCAGGCGGTCAGGACCAGGGTCAGCAGCAGCACGGGAAGACGGGCGAGGCTTGTCATTATTCCCCTCTCGATCGCAGCGGCCAGGGCGGACGAGTCTAACAGCGATTCCTATAATGGCGGCGTCATGAACCATCCCGACAAGCCAGGCGACGAAGACCGATTCACGGATCTGTTCGGCACGGCGGATCCCGTGGCCGGCAAGGACCGTGAACTGCTGCGGCCACCCGTCGCCAGCACCCCGGGCCTCGAACAGCGGCGCCGCGACGCGGCCGCCGAGGGCCGCCGTGAGGACGGCCTGTCGACCACGGACATCCCGCAGCTCGACGCCGGCGCCTGGCTCGAGTACTGCCG
>CAZOUC010000302.1:3514-4058 GCA_964582825.1 uncultured Enterobacteriaceae bacterium
ACCGATCTTGCCAACATGACCGCGCTGTGGTCCTCCGAGACCCTGGTGATGGTCATGGACACCCAGCCGGTCCCGGCCCGCGAGTACTGCCGGCCCGGCGTGCAGCACGGCGTGTACCGCAAGCTGCGCCTCGGCCAGTACGGCGCCGATGCCCGCCTCGACCTGCACGGCAAGTCGCTCGAAGAAGCGCGCCGCGCCCTGCTGGCTTTCCTGCGCGACTGCGTTGCCCACGACCTGCGCTGCGCGCTGGTGGCGCACGGCACCGGGAGAGGCCGCAACACGCCGCCGGTGCTCAAGAGCGCCCTGGCGCACTGGCTCCCGCAGCTCGACAGCGTGCTCGCCTTTCACTCGGCGCAGCGCCAGCACGGCGGCCTGGGCGCGACCTACGTGCTGTTAAAGAAGAGCGACCGCAAGCGCCAGGAGACCTTCGAACAACACAGCCGCCGGAAGCCCAGATGAGCCGTACCGCCGACCTGCGTATCGTCCGCTCGCAACCGCTGATCACCCCGGCGGTGCTCGCCGACGACCTGCCCCTGACCAAAAC
>CAZOUC010000303.1:0-2193 GCA_964582825.1 uncultured Enterobacteriaceae bacterium
GAGGCGCAGGCCGCTGGGCGAGGCCCGCCCCACCATCTGGAAGGTCTCGGCCGGGCGCCGCGGGTAACGCCAGCGCACGCGGAACACCGAGCGCGGCGTGCGACCCTCCCGGTAGGGCCCCACGGTCTTGAGCCGCTCCTGCCAGCAGATGTCGTCCGCGGAAAACATGTGGCCGGGCACCTGGCCGAGGTTGGTACGGGCCGTGCCGCCGCCGCTGCCGCGGCCACTGATGATCGTGCGGTCGTAGTTGACGCCGAGGTCCCGCGGGTCGCCGCCGCGGTAGTCACCGACGGCCTTGAGGTCGAGCGCGATCTCGAGGCCCTCCGGGGTGGTCAGGAAGATCGGCTGGCGCGTGTCGAGCCAGAACAGCACCCCGCCCCGGCCGCGCGCCACGGTCTTCGGATCCAGGTTCACGTCCATCAGGTAGCCGACCTCGGTTTGCGGCTCACCGTCCAGGGTGCTGAGCACGTAGCCGCGACCCCAGACCTCCTGTGTCAGCCAGTCGCGCAGGCGCGCCGGCAGGTAGAGGAAGTCCTCGTACAGTTCGAAGTCGACGGCGGTATCGGCGACCTTGTGCAGGCGCAGCGGCACCTCCATCGAGAACTTCGACCAGGCCACCGGGAAGGCGCCCTTGTCCTCGAGCAAGCGCGCCAGGTCCGGCACCCACTTCGTGCTCAAGCGATACGGGTGGCCGGCCGGATCCTGCCACTTTTCCAGGCGACCCTGCGCGTTGGTCACGAACACGGTGGCCGGCAGCAGCCGCGCGCCCGGCGCGCTGGCGGGGTCGAACAGCGGGTGCGTACGGGTCTGGTCGGAGATCGCCAGTTCGGGCCGCGCGGCCTGTTCCGCGAGGGCCCGGCGCACCCGGGCGTTGCCCTGCCGGTCGAGAATTTCGTGCGCGAAGCGGTCCATGTCCTGGGCCAGGGCGTCGAGGGCGCCGTAACGCAGGTAGCGCAGGTCCTGGAACAGGGACACGGCCTCGTCGGGGGTGGCCGGCTCGACGATGTGCTCGCAGGCGTCGGCAAGCGCCGTGAGCAGACGTCCCGACTGGCGCAGAGTGGCCGCGAGCCGGGCGCTTTCGGCGGCGATCGGTCCGCCGCGCAGGCGCGCGACGATGTCGGGCCCGGGCGGTGGCGCGACGGCCGGCAGCGCGTCCGCGTCCAGCGCGTCGATGCGAGCCTGCACCTCGGTGACCGCCGCTTCGTAGCCGACATCCGGCTGCCGCGCGGCCCGCTCGGCCAGCCCGCGTCGCAGGCGTTCCAGGCAGCTTCGACGCTTGGCGGTGTCGAGCGACGCTTCGAGCCGGGCGATGTGCCCCTTGCCGAACGCGCAGACCTGCCAGCCGAGGGCCAGCAGTTCGCGAATGTCCTCGTCGTCGAGAAAGTCGAAGCTGTCGAGCAGGATCTTGCCGGGGCGCCCGTGCACCGCGACGCTGAGGGCAACGGGATCGATGCCCGGATCGCCGGCGCGCCGCGCACTGAGATAACAGGGGTGGCGCACCGCCAGGATCAGCGCGTCGTCCTCGGGCCCGAGCACGTCGTGCAGGGCGTCGTGGTTGACCACCCGCAGCCGGCGCAGCGGCTCCTGGTTGCGCAGACCGTGGCCCCAGCACTCGGGATCACCGAGGCGCTGGCGGCGCAGTTCCGGCCAGTTGACCACTAGCGGATCGGTCACGCGATTGGCGGCGCCGTGGTGGGCGGCGTAGCGCAGGCCCCGCTCGGTACCGGACATGCGCGTGTCGCCGACGTCTTCCTTGTACGAGGCGCCGGCCCACAGCAGCCGACACTCCGACAGGCTGCGGCCCTGTCGCGCGAATGCGCGCATCAGCAGAATGACGGCGTCCTCCGCGCGGTAGTCGCTGATGCGCGCGGCGACCAGGCGCGAGGCGAACATGTCGCGGATCGCCAGCTCGCTCAGGCCGTGGTGCCGGCGCAGGCCATTGATCAGCAGGCTGAGTTCCTTCGGCACGCAGTAGCCACCGACCTGCAGGCCGGCGACCTGGCCGACGAATCCGGCGTGCTCGTCGGGACGCGCCGCGGCGATGTCCCGCACCACCGCGAAGCCGTCGACGCCGCTGGCCTCGGCCGCTTTCAGAAAGGCGCTCATGACGTCGAGCACGCCGTAGCGCGCCGCGTTCTCCACGTCCTTGGTGAATTCCGCGGTGACCACGTGGTCGAGCATCCGATGCGGGAT
>CAZOUC010000303.1:2203-2435 GCA_964582825.1 uncultured Enterobacteriaceae bacterium
TGCCGGCGGTACGGAAATAAGCCGCCAGTGACTCGCGGGCGGCCGCGGTGACGCCGGCGGCGTCCCGGCTCAGGCCGAAAAAGGTCTCGAGCAGGTTGCGTCCGGGCTTGACCCGGTGGAAGGCGTAAGCAAGGTTCGCGTTGGCGCCCTCGACCAGCACGCCGCGCTCACGCAGCACCCGGTTCATCAGCGGCAGCGCGTCGCCCTCGGTGAAGCCCGGGTACACGGTGCT
>CAZOUC010000303.1:2445-4055 GCA_964582825.1 uncultured Enterobacteriaceae bacterium
TCTCGATGACGACCGTCGCGGACGCGGGCATCGCGGTGGCGATCTGCTCTATGAGTTGGAGCGTTGCCGCCGGTTCGGCCTCCGCACGCTCGACGGCGCGACCGTACATCTTGCGCACGTGCAGTTCGGTCTCCACGAAGACCAGGTCGGCGACCGCCAGCGCCTGTGCGCCGAGGAAGGTGGCGGTCATGTTGCGCTCGACCCGGGCGGCACGCAGGATGTCCGCCAGGCCGCTGTCGGCGGTGGTGATCGTCGGCAGACCGGCCCGCAGGAAATCGACCTTCCAGCTGGACTGTGGCGACGGACGCTGGTAACCGATCACGCAGTAGGCCGGCCGGCCCGAGGCGTCGCGGGCGCGGCTCGCGGCCGCGATATTGACCGTGCCGATGTAGCCGATGCCCACGTTGACCAGCACGGGTCGGCCGAGCAGGCGCTGGACCAGCACGCGCGCCATCAGTCTCAGCCGTTCCGCCTCGAAGGCCTCGACCGTAGCCGGGATCGGTCGCAGGTCGCCGTTCTCGGCGAGCGACACCCCCGGTGCCGGCACCAGGTCGGGATCGATGGGCGGCATGCGCCAGGGCCCCGGCTCCACCGCCCGGTCCGCGGTGATGGTGGCGAGGAGGTCCTGCATGCCGGCCTCTCCGGCTTCCACCAGCAGCGCCTCGAGGCGTTCCTCGAGTTGTGGCGCCGGCTCGGGCGAGCCCAGCCAGGCCTGCAGGTCGGCGTCGAGAGCCGGAACGATACCGTACGTCACATCGGCACCCGGTACGGCGGGCGTGATTCGGCTGTCATACTTCTGCAAAGCCTACGCGACAAAGATGACAGGATGTCCCGGGTGGAAAGAGCGGCGGCACGCCAACCGCACGCCGACTGCACCTTTTTAGTGCGATTCGCTTCATGTTGGTGCAGGTCTGCTGGACGATGGATTGCCAATGCCGGATTTTCCTAATGAAATCAGCGCCCTGAGGGCCATGACTGCATGGCATAGTCCTTGCTCTCGAATCGCACAGGCCGCACGAACGGCAGGACCGTCGACGGCATGCCTTGGACACCATCCGGCGCGCTACGCGCTCAGAACACTTCCACGGAGGAAACCATGTCAGACAAGACCTTGAAAATGATCAAGGACAACGAAGCCAAGTGGGTCGACCTGCGCTTCACGGACACCAAGGGCAAGGAGCAGCACGTCTCGATCCCGGCCTCCGTGGTCGACGAGGAGTTCTTCGAAGAAGGCAAGATGTTCGATGGCTCCTCGATCGCCGGCTGGAAGGGCATCAACGAGTCGGACATGGTGCTGATGCCGGACGACGAGAGCTGCGTCGTCGACCCGTTCACCGACGAGACCACCGTCAACCTGCGCTGCAACATCCTCGAGCCGACGACGATGCAGGGCTACAACCGCGACCCGCGCTCGATCGCCGCGCGCGCCGAGGAGTACATGCGCTCGACCGGCATCGCCGACAGCGTTCTGTTCGGCCCGGAGCCGGAATTCTTCGTGTTCGACGACATCAAGTGGCACTCCGACATGAGCGGCGCCGGCTACACGATCCACTCCGAGGAAGCGGCCTGGGTGTCGTCGCACCACTTCGAGGAGGGCAACATCGGCCACC
>CAZOUC010000304.1:0-4047 GCA_964582825.1 uncultured Enterobacteriaceae bacterium
ATTTTATCAAGAAAAACTTGCAGGTAGGGTAGCTGCACCCGACCAAAGCCTTCGCAGCGCATCAGCCACAGGATCACCAGGGTGCCGCTGCCGACCTGGTTCGGTGCGCCGGCGGTCAGGTACAGCACTAGGCCGACCGTGAGCAATACGGTCAGCTCGTGGTAGATGCTGGTGCCGACGGCGAGCCGGAAACGCGTCCAGCCGGAGCAGCCTTCGGGACAGGCACGCTTGCACGGGCCGGTGATCCAGCCCATCAGGTAGGTCATCTCGAGCCAGCCCCACACCAGCAGGCCGGCCGCGAAGGACAGCAGCACACCCGTGCCGGACACGTCACGACTGGCCGCTTGCAAAAGGTACAGGCTGGCCACAAACACCAGGCTGGCCGCCGCCAGGCTCCAGCGGTAGGTGTGCCGGGGCAGGTGGTTGAGGAACAGGATCAGCGCGGTCATCGCCCACCAGCCGAACAGGGCGTAAAGCAGCGGCACCAGCGCCTCGGCCAGACTCATGGCTCGGCCGCGGTGCCGGCTGGGTCCGGATCGAGGAGCCGGCCGAAGGATGCCACGTTGGTGGTGCCGAAGGCTCCCAGTTCGATGCGGCGTCCCGTCGCCGTGTCCTCGAGCGTCAGGCGGCCGTCGTCATGGCGCGAGACCAGGAACGGTTCGGCCAGGTCGACGTCCATGCTGCGACGCTCCCGGGCCAGGCCGCGCAGCACGCCGCGGATGAAGTTTTCCTCGCCGGCCGGGATGACGAGCACCAGCTCGTCCAGCTCGGCGTCGTACACCTGAACCAGCCCGCCGCCGGCGTCCTCGAACCGCAGGCTGCGGCTGTTCAGCACCTGGGAGTCCGGTGGCTGCACGGCCTGGTAGTCGTGCAGTCGACCGGCGATCGTGGCCAGCAGGGCCACGAGCACCAGTGCGCCGAGACCGAGCAGGCCGAGCCGGGGCACCGACTCGCGTTCGGTCATGTCGGACACCGCGGTCACGCGCCGGCAGCCGACAGCGGATAGCCCCTGGCCGGCTCCTCGTCAGCAGGCTTGGTGGCGCCGGCATTGACGTCACGCAAGAGCTCGCCGAGGGCGGCGGCAACTTTCTCCGGCTCCTCGATGGTGCGCAGCATGGGCTGCACCTGCGAAAAGTGCCAGGGACGCACGTTCGGCCAGATCAGCCAGTACGAGACGCGCTCGTCGCTGGCGGTCGTCAGCACCAGATCGCCGCTACCGTCCGCATAGCGCCGCAGGTCGACGGCGTCGATGCGACTCCACGGCAGGTTGATCATCATCGGCAGGGCCACGCCGAAACGCATGACCAGGCGCCGGTTGGTGATCGTGTACACCGTGGTGCGACCGTACAGGTAGGCGAGCAGGGCCAGAATGCCAATGGTCAGCGCGGCCAGGGCCAACTGCCAGGACGTACCCAGAGCGATCTCCGTCCAGGAGTCGCCGGCAACCCAGCGGCTGGCGCCGTGGGCCACGATCAGCACCGCGAAGTAGATGGCCACCAGGTCCGTGTGAAAGGCGCGGCGTGCCAGCGAACGCCAGCGGGGCGCGCCCTGCCAGAGAATCCGCTCGCCCTCGGGGGGAACTTCGGGAAGTCCCCGGATCGGTTCGTGTTCGTACTCGTTCATAGGAAAGGCTCCGCACGTTCAGGCGTCGCGTACAGGTGCCCGGAGGCGAAGTACGCGCTGACCCGGTCTTCTTCCTGGAAAGTGATCTGGTCGGGGTTGGCCAGCGTCGGCGCATCGGCGAACTGTTCGCCACGGACCGAGGCGGCGCGGACGCTGCCGTTGTCGGCGATGCGTGCCAGGTTGATTGGCAGCATGACCCTGCGCTCGCCAACCTCGACTTCGAGGTAGCGGATCTGCGGTTCGCTGCGATCGACCCAGACATCGACAACGGTTCCGCCCTGCTTGCCGTCATAGCCGTATACCGGCTTGCCGCGCGGATCGGGATCGCGTTCTTCCAGGCCGTGATCGGTGGCGACGCGCAGCGGCACGATTTTCGGGGCGCCGTCGTGCGTCAGGTCGGGTACGTCCGGGCGAATGGCCCACGCCGCCGGTCCGACACCGTCGACCATCGGATTGCCGGTGGGCTGCATCGGCGAGCCGGGGAAGCCGTAGATCTTCTCGGCTTTCAGGTCGTAGGACTGCGGTTCCGGCCGCGGCGCCAGGCGCGTGCCCTGGCCGTGCGGCAGCGTGTATTCCTTCGGCGGCGGCATGTCGGGCCAGCCGACCATGCGGATCTTGCGGCCGTCGTCGGAATCGAGCGGATAGCCCTCCCGCTTGCTTTCCCTGTGCAGGTAAATGATCAACAGGGCAAAAAAGATCCAGAATGCATACAACAGGACCTGTGCGACATCGATGTAGTCAGTGATGGCACCTTTCATGGTGAGACCTCCATGGAGCGACTCGTCAACCCGGGAATTCCGCGAGGCTGAACTTGGGTTGCGTAACAATCTGTTCACCGGGCCGTCGGACCAGCGGTCCGAGTGCGATCAGCGTGGCGAACAAGACAATGATTTCTAGGCTGTACACGGCGCTGTAACCGGTCGCCGGACCGACGAGCGCGGTGCCCAGGGCACCGCCTTCGGCCAGGCCGCCGACCGTGTCGCGCAGAGCACCGCCGGCAGCGATCGCGACGCCCGCCGCCGTGGCCTGCACCGCGCCCCAGGCGCCGAGCGCCAGGCCGGTGTCGCCATTGCGCGCGAGGGCCATCGCCGCGGTCAGCGTGCCAACGGCAAAGAAGCCGCCGCCACAGCCGATCAGGCCAGTGCCGAAGCGGAACAGCAGCGGCGAATGCAGCGGTGCGGCGAGCGACACCGCCGCGAACGCGAATACACCAACCAGGGCACCGAGACCGGCCAGTCGGGCGGGGTCCGCGCCCTGGCTGAGTTGCCGCGACGACAGCCAGAACGCCACCAGCATACCGAGCGCGAGCAATGCGGTGAGCCCGGTCGTGTCGCTGACAGACAGGCCGAGAATCTCGCCACCGTAGGGCTCGAGCAGGATGTCCTGCATGCTGAAGCCGAGCGTGCCCAGCGCCACCGCCACCATCAGGCGCAGCGACCGGTCCTGCCCGCGGAACGCCCGCCAGGCCTCGGCGAAGGCCATCCGCGGCTTGTCCGGCGCGGTGCGCTCCGGGTTCAGCGCTTCCTGTTTCCACAGCGCGACCAGGTTCAGCACCAGGGTCAATACGGCAGCACCCTGCAGCACCCGGATCAGGCGCACCTGGCTGAAGTCCTCGAGAAGTGCGGCAAAGCCGAGCGACGCAGCGATCATGCCGAGCAGCAGCATCACGTACAGCAGCGCGACGACCCGCGGCCGGGTGCGATCGGAAGCCAGATCGCCGGCAAGCGCGAGGCCCGCGGTCTGCGCGGTATGCATGCCGGCACCGACCAGCAGGAACGACAGGCCCGCCGCGGCAGGACCGATCCACAGCGGACCGATGGTATCGCCGGACATGACGATCAGCGCGAACGGCATGATCGCCAGGCCACCGAACTGCAGCATCGATCCGGCATACAGGAACGGCACCCGGCGCCAGCCGAGGAAGGAACGGTAGGTATCGGAGCGATGGCCGATCAGTGCGCGCAGGGGCGCGAACAGCAGCGGAATCGACACCATCAGCGACACCAGCCAGGCGGACATGCCCAGCTCGACGACCATGATGCGGTTCAGGGTGCCATTGAGCAGCACGACGGCGATGCCCACGGACACCTGGAACAGGGACAGCCGCAGCAGCCGGCCGATCGGCAGATCTTCGGTCGCGGCATCGGCGAACGGCATCAGGCGCGCCGCCAGGGCGCGCCACTGCTGTTGTCTGTGCTCGGCGAGGCTCAGGTTCATCTGCGTACCAGTTCCAGCGCCTGCGAGGTATAGAACCCGCAGCGCACGCATTCCGTGCGCGCCGGCCGGAAGCCGCTGAGTTGCGGCGATTCCGTCAGCAGGCGGTACAGTTCATCGGTCGCCACCGGCTCGATCGACGGCGCCCGGTCGCCGCGGGGAAACATGCGACCGACCGCGTGCATCGACGCCAGCAGCGGCGTGCGTGGC
>CAZOUC010000305.1:0-4038 GCA_964582825.1 uncultured Enterobacteriaceae bacterium
TTGCGCATGCTCACGACCCGCAGACCCCGCTCGGTCAGGAAGGCGAACACTTCGTTCAAGGACTGAGCCTTGTCCACCGATACCTCCAGGCAGCGACTGTCGACGACGCGCATCGGGTAGCCGTCAAGCTTGAGCTCCGACGGCAGGTCGCGGTCGACGTCGAGTACGAACACCTCGGTCTGCAGCTTCATCAGCAGGTCGCGCATGCTGCTGTTCTCGACGATCTCGCCGTTGTCGATGATGGCGATCCGCCGGCACAGGTGTTCGGCTTCCTCGAGGTAGTGCGTGGTCAGGATTATGGTCGTACCGCCGCTGTTGATCTCCTGGAGGAACGCCCACATCGAGCGCCGCAGCTCGATATCCACGCCGGCGGTCGGCTCGTCCAGAATGAGGAGCCTCGGCTCGTGGACCAGCGAGCGCGCGATCATCAGGCGCCGCTTCATGCCACCGGACAGCATCCGGGCCTGTACGTCGCGCTTCTCCCAGAGGTCCAGTTTGCGCAGGTAGATCTCGGCCCGCTCACGAGCAAGCCCGGCCGGCAGCCCGTAATAGCCGCCCTGCGTGCGCACGATATCGCCGACCTTCTCGAACTGGTTGAAATTGAACTCCTGCGGCACGATACCGATCTGCCGCTTGGCGGAAGCGAAGTCCGTGTCGATGTCGTGCCCGAAAACCTTCACCTCGCCGGCACTCTTGCGGACCAGCGAGCACAGGATGTTGATGGTCGTCGACTTGCCGGCGCCGTTCGGACCGAGCAGCGCGAAAAAGTCGCCCTGCTCCACCTCGAGGTCGATCCCCTTAACCGCCTCGAAGCCATTGGGATAGGTTTTACGGAGACCGCGTATCTCCAGCGCTGTCGTCATGCTCGGTCCAGGATCGGGGCAGCCGGTCACACGGCCACCGGAAGGCGCGCTATGGTAGCGAAGCCGGTGCGGCGATGTCATCCCACGGCGGGCGCCCGGCAAGCCGGGGCCGGCGCGACGCGTAAACCCTTCGCCCCGACCACGCGTCCAAGTTAACAAGACCAGGCAGGATGAAGACGGTGACCACAGGGCAGGAGCCGCCGACGCACGAGGATGACCTGGAGCAGATGTCCGACCCGCGTCTGGTGACGCGGGTCCGCGGCGGCGACGTCGATGCCTTCGAGGTCCTCTACCGGCGCCACGTCGGCCGCGTTCACGCGATATGCCTGCGCCTGCTCGGCGATGCGGCGACGGCCGAAGACCTGACGCAGGAGTGTTTCGTGCGCTGCTGGCGCAAGATCCACAGCTTTCGCGGCGACAGCGCGTTCGGCACCTGGCTGCATCGCCTGGCGACCAATGCGGCGATCAGTGAACTGCGGCGGCGCCCGGGCTGGCAAGTCGAAGCGGACGACCGCATTGCGGAGCCCGGGCCCTCGATCCCATCCACGGCGCCGCTGCAGCGCGACCTGGAGCGGGCCGTCGCCGAGCTGCCCGACGGCGCGCGCACGGTCCTGGTACTGCACGACATCGAGGGCCACACGCACGGCGAGATCGCCGCCCTCACCGGACTCGCGGTGGGTACCAGCAAGGCGCAGTTGCACCGGGCGCGGGAACGGCTGAAGAGGATTCTGCAATGAGCGAACACGATTCACAGCCTGATGACCTGGCCCTGCAGGTGATTGCCCGCGAACTGCGCGCCCTGCCCAGGGAACTGCCGCCGCGCCGCCCGCTGTGGCCGGAGGTAGAGGCGCGTATCAGCCGCGTGCAGCAGGAAAGCGCCGGACCGAGTCGGCGCGCCTGGATGCCAACCGCGCTGGCCGCCAGCGTGCTGCTGGCGGTCTCGGCGCTCGCCCTGTCGGTGCACACGAGCCTGCGCCTGCAGGCTGCGTCCACACCGGCGGTGGCCGAATCCGGTGCACACGACGCGGCCCTGCAGGCGATCGAGAGCGGCTACGCCACCGCGCAACTGGCCTACCTGCGCGACCTGGCGGCGCGCGATTCGCGCCTGGACGGCGAAACGCGTGCCGTACTGCAGGACAATCTGCGCATCATCGAAGCCGCGCGCAGCGAAATCGAGACGGCGCTGGTCGAACAGCCGCGCGATCCGCTGCTGCTGGACGCCCTGCAATCTGTCCGCCGCACCGAACTGGAAGTCCTGGCCCGCCTGGCCGGCAGCCGCCACACGATGATCTGAACGAGGAGCCGAACATGACCGTCAACACTCAGGCAGGATTCACGCTGCTCGCGCTGGTGCTGCTGGCCGCGCTGCCGGTCAGCGCCGGCGAAAGCGTCGACCGGGAGCTCGCCGCGAGCCCGGATGGTGTGGTCGAGATCAACAACGTGCGCGGCGAAGTGCGCGTCGAGGGCTGGGATCGCGACGCGGTGCAGGTGCGTGGCGAACTGGACGACCTCGCGGAAGGTCTCGAGTTCACCGTCGATCAGAAGCTCACCCTGGTGCACGTCAGGATGCCCGACCGTGACATCAACCGCGGGGACGGCTCGGATCTGACCGTGCGGGTCCCGGCCGGCAGCCGGGTGGAGGTCTCCGGCGTGTCGACCGACTTCGAGATCGAGTCGATCGGCGGCGGCCTCGAGGTGCAGACCGTCTCCGGCGACGTCGACGCGCGCTCGGTCACCGGCCAGGATTTCGTGCGCTCGGTGAGCGGCGACATCGATCTTGCCGACGGCAGCGGCCCCACCTCGATCCGCACTGTCAGCGGTGACACGGTGGCGCGCATCAAGGCCGCCGAGTTCAACTACAGCGGCGTGTCGGGCGACGCCGACATCGTGCTCGGCGCGGTCAGCAGCCTGCAGATCGAGTCGGTCAACGGCGACGTCGCGGTGGCCACCAGCCTTGCGGAGAAGGGACGGATTCAGGTCAAGACCATCAACGGCGATCTCGTCCTGCTGCTGCGCGGTGAGATCAACGCCCGCGTCGATGCCGGAACCGGGCCTGGCGGAGACATTGTCAACGGGCTGAACGACACGCCGCCCGAGGAGTCCTTTGCCTCGGCGTATCGTCTGTCGCTGACGCTCGGCGACGGCTCCGGATCGATCCGCGCGAAGACCGTCAACGGCGATATCGAGCTGGTCCGCGACTGACGGCCCGAGGCGCGGCCGGATCGGGCGGGCGCCTCTGGTATTCTTGAAGCGTGGTGAAATTCCGTGACGAGCGCCCATGACCGGATCGTCGCCCTGGCGGGCCCTGTTCGACGAGTTGCGACGGCGGCGGGTGTTCCGGGTCACGATGCTGTACGTGGCGCTGGGCTGGCCGGCGGTACAGCTCGCCGACCTGATGCAGCCCGTACTCGGCGTCTCCGACGACTTCATCCGGGTGATGCTGCTCGGCTTTCTGAGCGGCCTGCCGCTGGTCGCCGCTCTGGCCTGGATCTACGACCTGACCCCGATGGGCCTGGTGCGAACCGGCCCGGCCGAGGACGGCTCGCCGTTGCCGCCGCTGCTGGGACGGCGCTACGAGATCGTCATCATCACGGCACTGCTGCTGCTGAGCGCGGCGCTGTTTTTCATGCAGACGCGCATCGAAATCTGGATGGCCGCGGCGACTGCCCCGGCAGACCGCGCGGAGCCCGCCTCGAGCCGACCTCTCCCCACGGCAGCGGCGCCGCAGTCCATCGCGGTACTGCCGTTCCAGACCTTCAGCGACGACAGCAGTGACCGGTACTTCGCCGACGGCCTGACCGAGGAACTGCTCAACAGCCTGTCGCGGGTGCGCGAGCTGCGCGTTGCCGCCCGCACCTCGTCCTTCGCGTTCCGCGACGTCAACCGGCCGGTGCAGGAAATCGGCCGGGAGCTCGGCGTGCGCCACATCCTCGAGGGCAGCGTACGACGCAGCGACGTGTCCAATACAGTCCGGATCACCGCCCAGCTGATCGAAGTCGAGACCGGCGCGCACCTGTGGTCGCAGACCTACGACCGGGAGTTTTCCGACGTCCTGCGCATCCAGGACGACATCGCCGGCGCCGTGGTCGGGGAACTGCAGCTGACCCTGCGCCTGGCCGGCCCGTCGCCTGCTCAGGGGTTCAGCACCACGGATCCGAACGCGCTGATCGCCTAC
>CAZOUC010000306.1:0-4029 GCA_964582825.1 uncultured Enterobacteriaceae bacterium
CGCGCCGTGTGGCCACGCGAGCGAGGACGGCAGCCAGTCCCAGGCCCGAGACGAGGCCGCCGACGTGTGCCGCGTTGGCGATGGCGCCCAGGCCCACCGCCTCGATGACACCGCTGGCGGCGATCAGCAGCCAGACCAGCAGCACCACCATGATGCCCGCGGGCAGCTGGAAGTCCTCGGCGGGGCGCAGCCGCCCCCACAGCCAGCAGTAAGCGAGCAACCCGTAGATCACCCCGGACATACCGCCGAACAGGGCGCCGGGCACCACCAGGTACTGCGCCAGGTTGCCGAGCAGTCCCGTCACCAGCACGATCAGCAGCAAGCGGCCGGCGCCCTGTCGCATCTCGATACGGCGCCCGAACTCCCACAGCCACAGGCCGTTGAAGGCCAGGTGCAGCAGGCCGAAATGCAGGAAAATCGGCGTCACGAGGCGCCACAGTTCGCCACGCGCCAGCGTCTGCGCCAGGCTGTCGAGCACGACGCGACCGGCCACGACTTCGGCCCGGGTAAACGTCAGGGCGCCGAACAACACGCCGCGGTAGTCCACCGCCGCCAGCAGCGCGCCGACCACGCTGGCGGCGAGCAGCAGCAGGGTCAGCGGTGCGCGCTGCCACGACGGCGCGCCGGTAGCGGCAGGCACGGCCCGCTCCGCCGGTCGCAGGCGAAGTTCACCGCGCTGCAGCGCGTCCAGGATCGCCAGCAATTCCGGCTCGCGGCGCGGGTCCTGAAGCTGCAGCGCCTGCTCGCCGGCCCGCTCGTAGATGCGGTGCGCGATGCCGTGCTGCCACAGCGCACGACTGAGGTCGCTCAGGTCGGCGTCGCCGGGCCACAGCCACTCGCTGTCGCCGCGCCGTGGCGCTTCGAGTCTGGCCACGGTGGGCTACTGGCCCGGCCGGCTGCCCCAGCCGAGCTTGTCGCGGCAGCTGGCGTAGAAGTCGTGACCCGGAGGGTGCACCAGGCGCAGGGGTTGCTGCGCCTTGACGATCGAGATCTCGTCGCCGGGCGCGGCACTGATCGAGACCTGGCCATCGCAGCTGACCAGCGGATGGAGTTCGTTGTACTCGTTGACGTAGACGCGCAGCGACGCGTTGCCGTCGACCACCAAGGGCCGGCTGCTCAGCGTGTGCGGAAACATCGGCACCAGCACCAGCGCATCGAGGTCCGGGTGCATGATCGGTCCACCGGCGGACAACGAGTAGGCCGTCGACCCCGTCGGCGTGGACACGATCAGGCCATCGGCACGCTGCTGGTGTACGAAAACATCGTCGACGTACAGCTGGAACTCGATCATCCGCGCTGACACGCCGGAATCCAGCACCACGTCGTTCAGGGCGACGCCGTCGCCGAGCAGGCGTCCCTCGCGACGCAGCTCCATCTGCAGCATGAAGCGGGTGTCCAGCGTGTAGTCCCCGTCGAGCACCGCCGCCAGGCTGCTGTCGATCTGGTGCGGTGACACATCGGTCAGGAAGCCCAGGCGACCGCGATTGATACCGAGCACGGGGACCTGGTGCCGGTACAGGTTGCGGGCCGCTGCCAGCAGGCTGCCATCGCCGCCGACGACGACCGCGAGGTCGCAGTTGGCGCCGAGCTCGACGGCGGACCCGACCTCGACGTCAGCGAGCTCGAGCGCGACGGCGACCTCCTCGTCAACGATCAACTCGCAGTCACGGGCGGCGAACCAGTCGCGCAGCTGGCGGAAAGTATCGGCGGCTTCGCGGTTCACCAGGCGCCCGGTGAGAGCGATTCGCTTGAAGGCAGGCATGGACGCTCCGACTGCGGCAGGCAGCGGGCATTATAGCGACTGAGCGCGCGATTCAGGCGCTGGCGGCGAAGGACTGACCCTCGGCGACGCTGCCGTCGCTCTGCACCACGTAATTGGCCAGGCGCTCGCAGGTGAGGAAGGACCGGTCGTCCTCGGCACACTGCTCGATGCCGATCGCGAGTGCCGCCACCTGGAAGCCGTGCCGCGCCAGCAGCACGGCCGCGGCCGCGCTGCGGCGCCCGGAATTGCAATAGGTGATGTACTGGCGCGTCGGGTCGAGCAGCCCCGACTTCATCCGCAGCAGGTTGAGAGGAAAATTCGGCGCCCGCCGGGCGTGGCCCCTTTCATACTCGTACTGGCTGCGGACGTCGAGCAGCACCGCGCCGTCGGCGATGCGCTCGCGGGCGTGATCGACCGATATCTCTTCGATACGCGGCGGCTCGAGCAGGCGCTCGTAGTCGCCGCGGCCGAGCCGCATCAGCACGCCGTTGCTGCGCATCCGGATCGTCGCGTTGCGCGGCGCATCGTTGCGCAGCGCGTCGTCGCCGAAGCAGAATCCCACGCCGAGCACCGCGACCGGCTTCGGCACCTCGCGACCGTTGGTGGATTGCAGCACGTCGACCTCGCCCTCCTTGATCACGTAGCAGCAG
Source organism: uncultured Enterobacteriaceae bacterium (assembly GCA_964582825.1). Lineage (GTDB taxonomy): Bacteria > Pseudomonadota > Gammaproteobacteria > Pseudomonadales > UBA5518 > CAZOUC01. The sequence continues at coordinate 2,413 of CAZOUC010000306.1, forward strand.
TCGCCGATCTCGCCCTGGCGCAATATCGTCTCGCCCGCCTCGACGACGACCGGTTCGAAGCGATCGAAGATCGCCTCGATGTTCATCGGCGGCACCTTGTAGAACAGGTTCGAACGCAGCAGCGTGATCATCCAGTCCGCGTCTTCATCCAGCTCGGGCTGCGAGGCGATCTCGGAGATCAGGTAGTCGGCGGACTGGTCCCAGCAGAGCATCTCGTCGAGCAGGTCCCGCTCGAGGCGGATCACGCCACAGTCGCTGGTACAGCGTCCGGTCCAGCGACGGGGATGCTGGTCGGCCAGCGGAAACAGGCTGCGCTCCTCGCCGGCCACGAGGCGCTCGCGGCGGCCGGCGCCGTCGTCGAGTTCGACCTCCCCGTACAAGAGGTACACGTTGCGGTCGTCCTGTTCCCCGCGTTCGAACAGGGTTTCTCCGCTCGGCAGCACTTCGACGGCGTGGTCCCGCAGCAGATAGGTCAGGTGCTCGCGACTGAGTGCATTGAGCGGCACGAAACTCTGCAGGTGGTAGCGGTCGATGATGTTGGCGCTGGACATGGCGAGTATCGGGTCGGATCGCTCGGAACCTTTGCGCTCGTTATAGCGTGCTGGCGAGGCGAGTCAAGCGCACGGACGCCCGCGCTGCCGTCCGGAGCGCGGAAATGCCGATCCGGTCACGACATGGTTCTGCAGCGAATCAGGCGCCGCTCGCACCAGCGGGCAGCTCACCGCGCCGGTGAATGTCGCAGCGATCGTGGATACCGACGACGAATTCGCCGGGCCGCAGGCACTTCTGCACCGGCTTGCCGCACAGGGCCTCGCGGCTGGCGTGACCCTGGCAGGTCGGCTTTTCGTAGTGCGCCAGCCAGGCGCGGTAGTGCTCGACACTCACGCCGCAGCGCCGGGCGACGAATGATTCCGTGTCACGCAGGTACTCGACCATGTCCTCGAGGGCGATGTTGATGTGACCGGCACCCGGGTGAAAGGCCACGAACTTGATCCCCATGTCGCGCAAGCGGGCCAGGAAATCGTCGGCGCCGTCCTCGAGCAGCCGCAGCTTGCTGCGCCGCAGCTCGGTCAGTTCCGCGCGCAGGCTGTTGAGCTGTTCCTCCTGCTGGTCGCGGCGCCGCTCCTGTTCGGCCAGGCCTTCCTCGATCTCGCGCGTGCGCTCCGCGACCGCCTCGACGATGGCCTGCTCGCGTTCCTCGAGCAGCTCCGCCTCGCGCTGCGCGGCGGCGTCCCGCTGCTCCTGCAGGCACCGTTCGGCATCGTCCACCAGCTGTTGCTCGCGGCGCTCGAGGTCGGCCAGCAGCACGGCTTCCCGCTGCTGGGCATTCTGGCGCAGCTCCGCGACCTGCGCAGCAGCCCGACTCGCCGCGTCGTCGACGGCCGCGCCGGCCTCCTCGAGCTGGGTCAGCAGTTCCTGCTTGTCGTTGTAGAGAATCCTGGCGTGCTGTTCGAGCTTCTTCAGGCGCTCGGCGTACTGCTGGACGTCCTTCGAGTGCTGCTCGCGCAAGGCGGAAAGCTGCTGTGAGTACTGCTGCACCACCGCCTGCACGGCTGCCTCGCCGCCAGCACCGGGCAGCGCGGCGGAAACGCCACCATGGGCCTGTGCCTGCCAGGC
>CAZOUC010000307.1:0-3422 GCA_964582825.1 uncultured Enterobacteriaceae bacterium
AGACGACCCCGATCGATCCGTCTACAAAGACGGTGAGGCGGTGCTGCGCTCCTGCGCGATCAAGGCGGCGGTGGTCGCCGAGGACGAGCGCGAGGCGGGCCGGCGGGCGATTCTCAATTTCGGTCACACCTTCGCCCACGCCATCGAGACCGCGACCGGCTACGCGGCCTGGCTGCACGGCGAGGCCGTGGCCACGGGCATGCTGATGGCGACGGAACTGTCGCAGCGCCTCGGGCGGCTCCCGGCCGGCACCGTCGACGGACTGCGCGAGCTGCTCGAGGTCTTCGGCCTGCCGACCCGGCCGCCGGGCGATCTCGACCCCGGGCGCTTCCTCGAGCTGATGGCCCGGGACAAGAAGGTGCTGGACGGGGACATCCGCCTGGTGCTGCTGGACCGGGTCGGCGAAGCCGTGCTGCGCCGTGACTACGGCGCCGAGCGCCTGCGCAAACTGCTGGCGGATGCCTGTGGAAGCTGACGGCGCACCGACCCGGCCGGCGCCGACCGACCCGCTCGAGGCCGCCGAGCTCGACGCCCTCGGTCTCAGCCGTGAGCCCTTCGACGACCGTGCCATAGACGGCCTGTTCTATCCCGGTGGCGGACGCCAGGAATGCCTGGAGCAGTTGCAGCACCTGCTGCGCTTCAGCGACTGCGTCGTGCTGGTGACCGGTCTCGAAGGCTCCGGACGCAGCACCCTGCGCGACCACCTGGCGCGCAATGCCGAAAGCGATGTCAGCCTGTGCAGTCTCGACGCGCACCTGATGAGCGACCCGGATTCGCTGACGGACGAGATTCTCGACGGGTTCGGCCTGCCCCGGGGCGGGGGTCCCGAAGCGCTGAGTGACTTCTGCGCGGCGGACCGCCTGTGCTGGCTGCTGATCGACGACGCCCACCAGCTCTCGGAGCAGGAGATCCGCTTTCTCGCCGAACTCCTGCAGCGCGCGCCGGGTCTGCACCTGGCGCTGTTCGCGTCGCCACCGCTCAAGGAAATCCTGCAGCGCCGCCTGCCGGATCAGCAGGCCCTGCAGACCCTGGCCCTGCAGCCTTTGGACGCTGAGGAGTCGCGGGCCTACCTGCGCTACCGGCTGGCGATCGCCGGCCTGGACGGGCCGACGCCGTTCTCAGCCACCCAGTGGCAGCAGCTCAGCCAGGCATCGCGCGGCAACTTCAGCCGCTTGCACGACAACGCGCGGCGCGTGCTGCGCGAGGCACTGAGTGAGGGCCGGGGGCCCGGGGCGGCACCGCTGCCGAGATCGCATATCGCCGTGGTGTCGATGATGGCGGTCGCGGTCGCCGGCCTGTACCTGTTCAATCACGACGACGCACCGCCGCCGGCCGACACCGGCCCGCGCATCGCCGTCGAACGTCAGCCGAGCCGGGTGCTGCCCAGCACCGTGCCGGACGACGCGCCCGTGCAGACGCCGGAGGCGGAGACGCCGCCGACCGCCGTCGAGGCAGTCCGCAACAACCCGCCCGAGCCCGAACCCGAACCCGAAAGCGACGCGGCGTCGACGGCCGCTGCCGACGAGCCGGACGCGGAAGACCGGCCTGCCGTGGCGGCCGCCGCACCGGACCCGGCCCAACCCGCCAGCGACACGCCCGAAGCGACCGGCGACGGCAGCGAGCGCTTCGTCTACGACAGCAGCGGCCGGCGTGGCGGCGACCCGGACCCGGACGAGCGTCACCTGCTCGCCCGGCAGCCGGGCGACTGGACCGTCCAGCTGATGGGCTCCCACGACGCACAGGCGATACGCAGCTTCCGCGAGCAATACAGCTTGAGCATGCGCCGCTACCGCAAGCTGCGTAACGGCAAGGACTGGTACGTGCTGGTCTATGGCAGTTACCCGAGCCGCGACGCCGCTGTGGCCGGCGTGGCGGCCCTCCCGGAGCCCCTGCAGCGCCTGCAGCCCTGGATCCGGTCGATGGCGGACGTGCAGGCCGAGATTCGCAGCGCCCGCGCGCTCGACGACTGAACCCCGACCGCCCGGCCGGCTGTATTCAATGCCGACAAAAAAGCCCGGCGCCTTGCGGCGCCGGGCTCGATGCGTCCCGTGCGGTCGGTGTCAGTCGTTGACGGTGATGAACGCCGTGCTCAGCACGCCGCTCGGCGATACCGCTTCGATCCGTACCGAGCCGGAACTCGGCGTCGCGTCGCCCTTGATGCGCACCGTAAAGGTGTAGGGCCCCGGCGCATTGGTGTTGGGAACCGTGATGTTGGCGGTCGATTCCAGGGTGCCGTTGGTGGCCGTCACGGTGATCGCGGTGCCCAGCGCCGGCGGCTGGAAGCTGCCGTCGGGATAGACGCCGTAGATCGACACGGTGGTCGAGTCGACCGATTCGCCGCTGCCGTCCAGGGTCAGCGAGGCCGGTTCGATGGCCAGGCCACTCTGCGCCATCACCAGCACGATCTGGTCGCGCACGTGGATGTTCTTCTGGTTGGAGCAGGTCCCGACGGGTACCCCGGTCTTGCCGAAGCAGCCGTCCCCGGCCTGGGCCGCCGCAACCGCATCGGTATCGCAGCACAACACGCCGTTGAAGCCCACGTATTGGGCCTGGAGCGGGCCGTCGTAGCGATTGTTCGAGTTGAAGTCAAGCGACTGCACGTCGTCGAACACGCCGTTCTCGTTGTCGTCGCGGAACGCTTCGGGCATGTCGGTGTAGGTGTCGCCGAGATCCAGAACCCCGTTGCCGTTGACGTCCGTGAACGACTCCTCGCCGACCAGCGAGGCGAGAATCGTCACGCGGCCGTTGTCAGGACGCGGGTCGGAGCTCGTCCAGGTCACCGAGCAGGCGCCGTCCGTGGTCAGGCACTGCGACTGCACCTGGCCGCCTTCCGTCGTGAAGGCGATCGCGGTGCCGTCCGGTACCGGGTTGTTGAAGTGGTCGGAGGCGCGCACGGTCAGCTCCGAGGTCGTGCCGTCGATGATGTAGGCTTCGGGGTTCAGCACCGAGGCGCTCAACGACATGCTGTCCTGGTCGCCGATGCCGGTGGACACGACCAGGCTGTCCGACTGCGTCGAAATGACCGGGTTCGCGCTCACTGTAGCGGTGACCCGTACCGAGGTCGCCAGGGTGCCGGAACGCACGTCGACCGACACACGGCCCTGGTCGTCGCTGACCGCCGACGTGTCGGAGATCTCGATGCCGCCGACGGTCGTGTTCAGCGCGAAGTTCACGTCTTCGTTGGCCACCCGGTTGCCGTTGGTGTCGAGGACGCGGAAGGTCACGCGCGAGGTCTCGATCAGGCCGAAGCCGCGGATGCCGATCGCGTTGGGCTCGGCCGACAGGAACTGCAGCGAGCCGACGACGGCGGGCTGGACTTCGGCGATGCCCCGGCGCCGTATCCGACGCTCTTGCTGGAGAACGGGGCGCGCCACCTGACGGTGGGCTCCACCGTTCGGCTGGGCGACTACGTCGATCCGGAG
>CAZOUC010000307.1:3432-4020 GCA_964582825.1 uncultured Enterobacteriaceae bacterium
CGACGGCGGGCTGGACTTCCAGGCTGCCGGTCGCGTTCGACGTGCGGTTGTCGATGGTGGCCGTGGCGGTGATCGTGTCGGTGCCCGCGCAGCCCTGGGCCTCGTAGGTCGCCGACGCGGTGCCGATGCTGGTAACGACCGGGCTGTCGATCGACGCGAGACCCGCCGCGACGCAGTCGGACGTGAAGGTGACCGTCGCCGATTCCTGCAGCAGGTTGCCCTGGCTGTCGGCGATCGTCGCGGTGACCGAGGTGGTGCCGCCCGCCGACAGTGACGCGACGCCGATATTCAGTACGCCTTCGTTGAAGCCGGCGCCGGAGCCGCTGCCGAGGGTGAAGATGCGCGGCTGAACGTTCAGTGAAAGCGCCACCTCGCTGCTGCTGTCGCCGATCGTGGTCGCGGCACTGACCGTGTCGTTGCCGACGCAGCCGGTCGCGGTGTAGGTGATGGTGAACTGACCGTTGGTGGTGGTGATCGAGCCCGGCAGGTCGGCCTCGTTGTTGTCGGCGCAGGCCGAGCTGAAATTGACGGTGGCCGTGCCGTCGAACAGGTTGCCGCTGCCGTCGGTGATCGTACCGGAGATCTCCG
>CAZOUC010000308.1:0-1729 GCA_964582825.1 uncultured Enterobacteriaceae bacterium
GGCGTGCGTGAGCGCACCGAGGTCGACCGGCTGGCGGCGGCGCAGGGCTTCGAGGTGCTGGCCCGCCACGACATGCCGGCGAACAACCAGCTGCTGGTCTGGACAAGAGGACGCTCGAGTCGCGCGGGGACTGGCTGATGCTGCAGGTCCGGCTCAGGCCTGCGAACCGGTTCGCGGCGCCGCTCGCCATGGTCGCCGCGCTCGCCGGCTGTTCCCACCTCGCGCTGGCCTGCGAGGTCACCGTCTACGGCAACTCCGAACGTGCCCCCAAGAGCTACCTGAAGGACGGGCGGGCCACCGGTATCCTGGTCGACCAACTGCGCTATATCGACCAGCGCATCGCATGCCAAGTCACCGTCGAGCTTTATCCCTGGGAGCTGGTCCAACGCAAGGTGCTGGCCAGCGGTGGCGGTATCACCGGATTCTCGCGAAATGAGCGGCGCGAGCGGCATTTCGTATACACGAAACCGGTGTTCCTCGACGAATTGCGTCTGCTCGTCAAGGCCGGCAGCGAGTTTCCCTACGAAGGTTACGAAGACCTCGACGGCAGGACACTGGTCATCGACCGGAGCATCTCGTTCGGGCAGGACTTCGAGGACGCGGTCGCGGCGGGACGGTTCACCGTGGTCAGGGAAAGCCGCATCGGCGAGCGGCTGCGCATGGTGACCGACGGCGAAGTCGACGCCATGTTCGTGCCCTCCGGCGAGGCCGGACTCCGCTACCTGCTGAGCGAACTCCGGATACCGGAAGCGGAGCGGGATCGGTGGACCCTGCTGGCGAAGCCTTTCAAGATCAACCCCAATCACATCGCCTTTCGCAAGGGACCGGACAGCCGGCAGCTCGTCGAGCAGTTCAACGCCGCCATCGACGAGGGAATCGAAAGCGGAGCCTTCGCGGCGATTTTCGAGCGCTACCGCGCGACGACGTCGCCCGACGCCCAACAAGGGGCTGGCAACCTGTCGCCGCGCTAGTCGCGCTTGAACGGCAGCTGCCCGAGTGCGTCCTGGCGCCACTGCTCGACGGCGACTTGCTCCTCGCGCAGGAAGGCCCCGATGGCGCGGCGGAATTCCGGGTGGCGGATGCGGTGCAGCGAGCAGGTGACGGTCGGTTCGAAGCCGCGCTGCAGCTTGTGCTCGCCCTGCGCGCCGGCGTCGAATCGCGCGAGTCCGCGCTCGATGCAGTAGTCGATGCCGCGGTAGTAGCAGGCTTCGAAGTGCAGGCCGGAGACCTCCTCGGTGCAGCCCCAGTAGCGGCCGTTCAGCGTGTCGGCGCCGCGCAGGTTCAGCGCCGCACCGATCAGCCGGCCGCCGCGGCGCGCCGTGACCATCACGACCTGCTCGGGCAGGCGTTCGCCGAGGTGCAGGAAGAAGTCCTCGGTGAGGTAGCCGCCGTGGCCGCTGCGCTTGGCGTAGGTCACCTGGTAGAACAGGTAGAAGCGATGCCACAGCTCGCGGTCGATGGCGGGGCCCTCGACGACCGTCACGTCGACGCCCTGCTCGGCGATACCACGCCGCTCCTTGCGGATCGCCTTGCGCTTGCGAGAACTCATGGTGGCCAGAAAGTCGTCGAACTCGCCGTAGCCGCGGTTGTGCCAGTGGTACTGCAGGCCGTGGCGCAGCAACAGGTCTGCGCCGGCGAATGCCTCCTGCCCCGCGGCGTCCGGGAACAGCAAATGCCAGGACGAGGCGTCGACCGCGTCCATCCGGTCCTCGACGGTGGCGAGTACGGC
>CAZOUC010000308.1:1739-4013 GCA_964582825.1 uncultured Enterobacteriaceae bacterium
ACGGCTGCCGCGACGCCCCTGGCGTTGACGCCGTCGGCGACGGCCAGGCGCGGCCCGGTCGCCGGCGTGAACGGTATCGCGCTGAGCAGCTTCGGGTAGTAGGCAAAGCCGTGTCGCTCGTAGGCGTGGGCCCACTGCCAGTCGAACACGTACTCGCCCCAGGAGTGGCCCTTGAGGTAGCAGGGCATGACCGCGACGAGGCGGCCGCCGTCCTCTACCGCCAGGTGCTGCGGCAGCCAGCCGGCGTCGCGGCCGACGCTGCCGCTCGTTTCCAGGGCGTTGAGGAATTCGTGGCGCAGAAACGGGTAGGCGCTGCCGACGACGGCGTTCCAGTCCGCCGCGTCCACGGCTTTGATGCGGTCGAGCACCCGGACGCGCACGGCGGCGTCAGAAGAACCGGTAGTCGGCGGCGATCCCGGCGAAGACAGCGAGGCCGAACAGGTTGTTGTTGAGAAAGGCCCGGAAACAGGCCTGGCGCTCGCGGTGGCGGATCAGCCACTGCTGCCAGGCAAACAGGCCGGCGCCGACGGCGACGCCCGTGTAATAGGCGGGCCCCAGCTCGAACTGCTGGCCACTGAAGATCAGCAGGACGATGATCAGGCCCTGCAGGGTCGCGGTGACGGCGCGGTCCGCGTCGCCGAGCAGGATCGCCAGCGAACGCACGCCGATCTTGAGGTCGTCGTCGCGGTCGACCATCGCGTAGAAGGTGTCGTAGACGACGGTCCAGGCGACGCCGGCGCAGTACAGCAGCCAGCTGGCCTGCGGCACGCCGCGCTGCTCGGCGGCAAAAGCCATCGGTACGCCCCAGGTGAACGCGGCGCCGAGCACCAGCTGCGGCAGGTGGGTGACGCGCTTCATGAACGGGTAGACGATCGCCAGCGCCATGCCGACGAAGGACATCTTGATGACCAGCTCGTTGGTCAGCCACAGCAGGCTGAAGGCGAGTGCACTGAGCGCCACCGCGAACACCAGCGCGGCGCGGGCGCTGACCTCGCCGGCCGGAATCGGCCGCAGCCGGGTGCGTTCGACGTGGCCGTCGATGTCGCGATCGGCGTAGTCGTTGATCGCGCAGCCTGCCGAGCGCATCAGGAACGCCCCGGCCGTGAACACCAGCAGGTTGACCGGCGACGGCGGGCCGCCGGCCGCGATCCACAGCGCCCACCAGCAGGGCCACAGCAGCAGGAAGCTGCCGATCGGCCTGTCGAAGCGGATCAGCCGCAGGTAGGGGTCGATACGTTGGCTTGCCGGAACCATCGGCGGGGATTATACGGGTCCGAGGCCCTGTGTCGGCAGGAACACCTCGCAGACCAGCAACGGGTGCTCGTCCAGCCAGAAGCGCGAGCGGCGCCCCCACAGCGGTCCAGCGCCGGCCAGCGTCGTCGGTACGAATCCGTGTTCCGGCGCGATGCGCGCGACCTCGAAGGCATCGCGGCGGACACCGGGGTCGGTGAACAGCAGCTCGCCGAGCGAGCTGTCGCCGAAGCGGCGCAGGTGGCGAAAGCGGCCGCGCAGCGTGGTCGCCGGCAGCACGCTGCGGGCGAACACCCAGGGCGTACCGTGACACTCCAGGGTGACCTCGCGCACCAGCGCCAGGCTGCGCGCCGGCAGGTCGAGGTTGCGTCGTTCCTCGGCCCGCGGCCGCTGCCAGCCCTGGTGCAGTCGGCGTACCCGGAAGGCGCCGCCGCTGGCCGCCACCAGGCTGCGCGTCAGCGAGCCCTCGTCGAGCAACCAGCGGCGCGTGGCCGGCGGCAGACGCCTGCGGTCCACGCGCGTCGCCGGGTGCCAGTCCGGGTCGACGGGGTGGCGGGTCCTCGAAGCGTCCACGTACAATTCAGCTTTTTCCGAAACGACTATTCTAACAACCCGACGGGACCTGCAGGCCTGGCGGCGGCGCGCCCGCCGGCCCGTCGAGTGCAGCCGGCAAGGAGCAAGAACACGATGGCGCGATGGGAATGCATCGTCTGCGGTTACATTTACGACGAAGCGGAAGGCGCGCCCGACGATGGCGTCGCGCCCGGTACGCGTTGGGAGGACGTCCCCGAGGACTGGCTGTGCCCGGACTGCGGTGTCGGCAAGGAAGACTTCGAACTGCTCGACGACACGCCGCTTGAATGACCCGCACGTCGCGCCTCGGTGCCGTCCTGCTGCTGGGCCTGTGCCTCGCGGCACCGACGGCCGCCGAGCCGGTCGACGACGCCGAGCTGCTCGCCTGGCTGGGCGTGGCCGAGCTGCTGGCGACCTTGCCCGCGACGCTGAGCCTGCACGCGCGCGCCA
>CAZOUC010000309.1:0-4008 GCA_964582825.1 uncultured Enterobacteriaceae bacterium
TGGTACAGGCCCTGGATGATCAGCGTGTCCGGAAAGTTGACGCCGCAGGCGTGCACGCGGATTCGCACGTGACCCGCCGGCAGTTCCGGTTCCGGCAGTTCGCCGATGCTGAGCGATTCAGGGGGGCCGAGTTCCTGGCAGAGCAGGGCTTTCATGCGATTCTCCTGTGCTGGGTCAGCGCCGACCGGTTCAGGGCCAGCGCAGAGTGAAGCGTTGCCCCGTCATCTGCGCGCGCGGCACCCGTGCAACGCGGGACGGAACGACGATACGGGCCGAACTGGCGGCGAGAATATCATTGTCGATGTCGACACCGGGAGCGACGAGGCGCAGCGTCAGGCCGTCTCGAGTCAGTTCGAAGACCCCGACGTTGCTGACGTAGAACACCGACTTGCCGGCCCGCAGTGCACGCTGGCCGTCGAAGGTGACCTGGGCGACGCGGTCGACGAACTTGCAGCGGCCCCGGCGCTCGATGCGCAGCTGGCCGTCGTCGAGTCGCATGCGGCCACCGACCATCCAGCTGCCGACGAACACGATCCGGCGTGCCGCGCAGCTGATGTCGCAGAAGCCACCGGGACCGACGAAATCGACCACGCGCTCGCCGCGCTTCGAAACGTTGACGTTGCCGGCCGAGTCGACCTGCAGGAAGCCGAGCACGGTGCCGTCGAGGCCGCGCCGGTAGCGGCGGAACATCGCGACGGAACTGCCGATCGCCTGCGGGGCCGCCGCGGCGCCGAAGAACAGGCCGCCGAGCGGCACGCCGCCCAGGACGCCCGACTCGGTGCTCAGGGTCAGGTCGCGGTACAGGCCGGTCTCGTACAGAAGCCAGCAGACCTCCTCGGGCAGCCCAATGCCGATGTTGACCAGGCTGCCCGGTTCCAGCCCAGTGACGAAGCGGGCCGCCGCCATCCGTGCCAGGGCCCGGTCGAGATCGCTGCGGCGTGACGTGGCGCCGAGCAGCGTGTTCAGCGCGCGCACGTGGTGCAGGGCCGCATCCAGATCCCCCGGCGCGTCGGGCAGGAACATCGCCCAGCGATCTCGCTGCAGCACGCCGGCGATCTGTTCGCGGTGCGGGTCGACGACGATGCGGTCGACCAGGCGGCGGGGCAGGTCCTGGCGCCGTGGCCGGCGTTCGACGATGCGTCCGACGACCGCCAGCACCCGGCCGCCGTTGCGACGGGCGGCGCGGGCCAGCTCGACGTTCTCGGAAACCGTCGGGTCGTCGTCGAAGTACAGGTTGCCGTCGCGGTCGGCGGCGCCGGCCGACAGCATGGCGACTCGTACCGGAGGCAGGCGATAACGCAGCCGCCCGTGTTCGGCGCGGACGTAGCCGCCGCGCGCGCCCGCGGTCACCGCGGTGCCGCCGCCGTGCCGCGGGTCGAGGAAGGTGCCGAGGCCGACGTGGCTGAGCAGCGAGCGGCGCCCCTCGCCCTGGCCCGCCAGCAGGCGGGTCATGACGCCCTGCGGCAGGGTATGCAGGGCCAGTTCGCCGCGTTCGGCCAGTTCCAGCAGCGCGCGTGCGGTCTCCAGGTGTCCGCAGATGTAGCTGTCGAGCAGACCCGGCAGCGCCAGCTCTTCGATGGTCTCGCCGAGGCGACCGCGGCCGCCCTGGGCGCTGACGGTGATCCAGCGCAGGCCGCTGGGCGAACCGCCCGCCGCGTAGGCCTCGCGCAGGGCGTCAAAGAAGATCGCGCAGCGCCCGCTTGCCGCGAAGCCGCTCGACGCGACCGTGTCACCGTTGCGGATCAGCGCGATCGCCTCGCGCGCGCTGCAAAACCCAGGTCCGGGCAGGCCGTCCGGCCGGAAGTCGAGGTCGCGGCGCGCCGCGTCGAGCCGCCAGGTGACGAGGTCGCGCAGCATGCGCGGACCGTCGAGGGACGGATCGAGCAGCAGTTCGGCGGCGGCTCGGCGGATGGCCCGGGCGTCGCGGCGCGCCCGCAGCAGGCGGTCGCGCGCGGCGTCGAAGCGCCTGTTCAGGCCGCCAGTTCCCGTGTCGCCTGTTCGAGCCACGCGCGCTCCGCACCGTCATCGAGCAGGGGCCCGATCTGCTCGCGCACCCGGCGGTGGTAGTCGTTCAGCCACGCGATCTCGTCGGCGGTGAGCAGCGTCGCATCGACGAGGCGCAGGTCGAAGGGCGCCAGCGTCAGCACCTCGAAGCCGAGCATGGGCCGTTCGCTGTCCGGGTCGGCGATCTCCGTCACCATCACGAGGTTCTCACAGCGGATGCCGAACGCGCCGCTACGGTAGTAGCCCGGCTCGTTGCTCAGCACCATGCCCGGCTGCAGGGCGGTGTCGTTGGCGACCTTGGCGATGCGCTGCGGGCCCTCGTGGACGCTGAGAAAGCAGCCGACGCCGTGACCGGTACCGTGGTCGTAGTCGAAGCCCTGCTGCCACAGGTACTGGCGCGCGAGCACGTCGAGCTGGGTGCCGGTGGTGCCGCGCGGAAAGCGTGCCCGGTCGAGCGCGATGTGCCCTTTGAGCACCAGCGTGAACAGGCGGCGCACCTCCGGCCCGGGGTCGCCGACCGCGATCGTGCGGGTGATGTCGGTGGTGCCGTCCAGGTACTGGCCGCCGCTGTCGACCAGGTACACGCCGTTGGCGGGCAAGGGCGCGGGCACGCCGTTGCGATGGTTGTAATGCGCCATCGCGGCATTCGGTCCGGCCGCCGAGATGGTGGCGAAGCTGACGTTCTGGAAGTGCTCCTGGGCACGGCGGAATTCGTAGAGCCGGTCCGCCAGTTCCGCTTCGTCCTGGCGTCGGCCCGCCGCCGTCTGTGCGTCGAGCCAGGCCAGGAAACGGACTTCGGCGACGCCGTCGCGCAGGTGCGCCCGGCGCATGCCCTCGCGCTCGACCTCGTTCTTGCAGGCCTTGGGCAGCAGCACCGGGTCCGGTGCGGCGATCAGTTCCGCCCCGGCGGACTCGAGGGCGAGCTGGCTCCAGGCATTGGCGGTGTCCGGGTCGGCCAGCACCCTGCGACCCCGCCAGGACGCGAAGGTCTCTGCGGCGGCGGTTTCGGGCAGCACGCGGACACCGGGTCCGACGTGCTCGTCGAATCCCCCGGGCACCGTCTCCGGGTCGAGGAACGCGGTCACGGCGCCGTCCGCTTCCAGCAGGGCAAAGCCGAGCACGACCGGCAGCGCGGGTATGTCGCGCCCGCGGACGTTCAGCAGCCAGGACACCGAGTCCGGCGCGAAGATCAGCGCCGCATCGGCGCCCTGTCCGGCGATCGCCGCGCCGATGTCGCGTCGCTTGTCGATGCTCGAGCGGCCGGTGAAGCGTTCGTCGAGCAGCATCATCGGCCGCGCCCGGCGGGGCGGGCGGTCCTGCCAGCAGGCGTCGACCGGGTTGTCGTCGAGCGCCACCAGGTCGATGCCGTGGCGCGCCAGGGAATCCCCGGTACGCCGCTGCCAGCGCAGGCTGTGCAGGCGCGGGTCGTAACCGACGCGGTCGCCGTCCTGCAGTCGCTCACCCAGCCAGTCGGCCGGCGGCTGTTCCTGAATGTGACGGTACTCGAACAGGTCGCCGGGAACCTGCTGGCGCACCTGCTCGGTGTAGCGGCCGTCGACGAAAACCGCGGCGCCGTCGCGCAGCACGATGGCCATGCCCGCCGAGCCGGTAAAGCCGGTGGCCCAGCGCAGGCGCTCGTTGAACTCGGGAAGGTACTCGCCGAGGTACTCGTCGGCGCGAGGAATCACCAGCGCGCTGATCCCGGCCCGGGCCATTCGCTCGCGCAACTGCTGCAGCCTGGTTTCGATCTCGCTCATCCCACTCTCCCTGTTCTCTCGCCTGCGCTCCGCTGGCCTGCGGGCACGATCGTCGGCTCGGCATGCTACCGGAACGCCGCCGGCCGTTCAGCCGATCGCGAGCAGGATCTTGCCGGGGCGGCCCGGCTGGCGGGCTGCTTCGAGTGCCTCCTGGATGCGCCCGAGCGTGTAGGTGGCCGCTACCGTGGTGTCGAACACGCCCGCGGCGCTCAGCCGCAGCAGCCGCCGGATGATCCACAGCATTCTC
>CAZOUC010000310.1:0-4007 GCA_964582825.1 uncultured Enterobacteriaceae bacterium
GCAACGTAGCGCAGCTGACGCGCGCCCGGCGTCCCGCTCGACTGCCGCTGGGCGAGGCGTTGGTCGGCGCTGAGGCTGTAGTGCTGATCGGCCGCGCGGGCCACCGGAATCAGCAGTTCGTCGCCGGCACGGATGATGTTGCTGTGCAGGTTGTTGGCGGCGCGCAGCGCGGCGGGCGTGGTGTGGTAACGCCGCGCGATGCCGATCAGGGTATCGCCACGACGGATCGGGTAGACCTCCCAGCTCAGGCGTTGCTCCGGGCCCAGTTCTGCCACACGCTGACTGAATCCCGCGGCTGCGTCCACCGGCAGCAGCAGGCGATGCGGGCCGGCCGGGTCGGTGGCCCAGCGGTTGAAGGCCGGGTTCAGGCGGTACAGCGTGTCCATGTCGATACCGGCCAGTTGCGCGGCCTGGGCAAGGTCGATCTGGCCGCCGGTGGCCACGACGGTGAAGGCCGGACGGTTGGCAATCGGCGGCAACTCGACGCCGAACGCGGCCGGGTCGGCAACGATCTGGCTCAGCGCAATCATCTTCGGCACGTAAGCCCGCGTCTCGCGCGGCAGCGACAGGGACCAGAAGTCGGCCGGTTTGCCGGCGGCGCGGTTGCGGCGGATTTCCCGGCCGAGGCGCCCTTCGCCGGTGTTGTAGGCGGCGAGGGCGAGCAGCCAGTCGCCATCGAAGCGACGATGCAGGTCCTGCAGGTAGTCCATGGCAGCGCGGGTCGACTCGATGACGTCACGACGGCCGTCGATCCACCAGTCCTGCTTCAGCCCGTAGCGCTTCCCGGTGGCGGGAATGAACTGCCACAGTCCCGAGGCACGGCCATGCGAATAGGCGAAGGGATCGTATGCGCTCTCGACGATCGGCAGCAGCGCCAGTTCGAGGGGCAGACCGCGGGCGTCGAGCTGCTCGACGATGTAATGCATGTACCAGCTGGCGCGCTCGCTGACTCGGTGCAGCAGGTCGGGCCGGCCGGTATACAGCCGCAACTGCGCGTCGACGCGGGCATTGTGGATGTCGGTATCGAGCATAAAGCCGCCGCGGACGCGGTCCCACAGGTCGTCAGGCGCGGCCGCAACCGCATCCGGATCCAGCGGCAGGCACTGGCTGTCGCCGACGGCGAAGGTCGGTGCAGGAAACGGCGCGAACTCGAGCGGTGCCGGTATGACCGCGGCCGGTGCGGGCGCGGCGGGCGCGACGGCTCGTGGCGCGGGGTCCTGCTCGGGCAGCGTCGTGCAGCCGGACAGGAGCACCGCGGCCGCGGTGAACACGGTGCACAAAGCAGCAAGGCGTGGCGCTGGCATCAGAAGTGGTCCTTCCAGTCGCGGATCACGGCGAAGGTGTCGCCGCCGGCGGCGGTCTGGCGTCCGGCGTGGCGGGCCGCGGCGGCGCGCACCGACTGTTCGTCGCAGCGCAGGAACGGGTTGGTCGCGTGCTCGACCGCCAGCGTGGACGGGACGGTCGCCTCGCCGCGCTTCCGGCACGCCGTGGCCGCTTCGATGCGCCGCTGCAGCGCCGGATTGTCGGTCTCGACGGCCGCAGCGAACGCCAGGTTGGCCAGGGTGTACTCGTGCGCGCAGTACACCTCGGTGTTGGCCGGCAGCGCGGCGAGCCTGCTCAGCGAGGTATGCATCATGTCGAAGGTGCCCTCGAATACCCGTCCGCAGCCGCCGGCGAACAGGGTGTCTCCGCAGAACAGCAGCGAGCGGCCGTCGTCGACGCCGTAGTAGGCGATGTGGTCGAGCGTGTGGCCCGGAATGGCGTGCACGGCGAAACTGATACCGAGTACGTCGACCCGGTCGCCGTCGCGCAGCGGTCGATTGATGTCCTCGGCCGGCGATTCGGCCGGACCGATGACCGGCAGCTCCCGGTCGCGCAGCAGCCCGGGGATGCCGCCGACGTGATCGGCGTGGTGGTGCGTGACCAGAATCCCGGCCAGCGAGAGACCGCGCTGGTGCAGGGCCCGTTCCACCGGTTCGGCGGCACCCGGGTCGACGACCCACGCCTGGTCGTCACCCTCGCGGTGCAGCAGCCAGATGTAGTTGTCGCGGAAGGCCGGCAAGGGCTCGCAGTGCAGCATGTGGGCTCCTCAGCGCACTCGTGACAAGGGACTGGATGTTATACTGCATTGTATGCAGGCAACATGCCACCGGGACAATGAAAGACCGTAAACGTTCGATCAACAAATCCTGGCTGCTGCCGGCGCTGGAAGAATGGCTGCAATGCGAACTCGGTCACGAAGTGCTCGCCGCCGAGCGCCGCATGCTGGACGACAGCCTGCCCTGCCTGTTCGGTTACCACCTGCTGCAGTTGAGCATCAGCCAGCGGCACGCGCTGTTCGAAGCGAGTCCCATCCGACACTGCTTCAGTCTCGGTCCCCTGCCGGAGCGTCCCTCCGGCAGTGCCTGCGCCGAGCCGGAGGCGCTGCCGCTCGACGCGGACTGCATCGACGTCGCGCTGCTGCACCACGTGCTCGAATACAGCGAACGTCCGCACCAGTTGCTGCGCGAGGCGCACCGTGTGCTGATGCCGCGCGGGCACCTCGTCATCACCGGCTTCAATCCCTGGAGCCTGCTCGGACTGCGCGCGCGCGTGGGCCGGCGGTTCGGACACGCCGCGTGGCAGACCGCACTGCTACGGCCGGGCCGGGTCGTGGACTGGCTGCACCTGCTCGATTTCGCCGTCGAGAGCGTGCGCTACGCCTTCTTCCGCCTGCCGGTGAACCGTTCCTCCGTGCTGCGTCGCAGTGAACGACTCGAAGGAATTGGCGAGCGTCTTTCCCTGCCGTTCGGCTGTGTCTACCAGATCCACGCGATCAAGCAGGTCACGCCGCTGATTCCGCTGCGCCCGCACTGGGAGCGTCGCCGGGCGGCGCTGGACGTGGTGCCGCTGGCGCGGCCGAGCACGCGCAACACGACCCTGCATTGAGCCGCGTCGAGATCTACACGGACGGTGCCTGTCGAGGCAATCCGGGCCCGGGTGGCTGGGGTGCCCTGTTACGCAGCAGCGGCCGCGAGCGGAGCCTGTACGGCGGCGAGGCGCATACCACCAACAACCGCATGGAGCTGACGGCCGCGATCCGTGCGCTCGACGCGCTCAAGCGTCCCTGCGAAGTCGATCTGTACACGGACTCGGAATACCTGCGCAAGGGCATCACCGAGTGGCTGGCAGGCTGGAAGCGCCGCGGCTGGCGCACCGCCGCGCGTAAGCCGGTACAGAACCAGGACCTGTGGCAGATGCTCGATGCCCTGGCCGCCCGTCACGACATCCGCTGGCACTGGGTGCGGGGCCACAGCGGCCACGTGGACAACGAGCGCGCCGACCGCCTCGCCAATCGCGGCATCGACGAACTGCCGGAGACGGACTGAATGCGCCAGATCGTACTCGATACCGAAACCACCGGACTGGAGACCTCGCAGGGCCATCGCATCATCGAGATCGGCTGCGTCGAACTGGTCGACCGCCGCCTGACCGGCCGCCACTTCCACCGCTACCTGAATCCGGACCGCGAGATCGATGCCGGAGCGGTCGAAGTGCACGGCATTACCAGCGAGTTTCTCGCCGACAAACCGCGTTTCCACCAGGTCGCGGATGAGCTTCTGGCGTTCCTGCGCGATGCCGAGGTGATCATCCACAACGCGCCGTTCGATGTCGGCTTCATCGAGTACGAACTCGGTCAGCTCGAAAGCAATCCCGGTCCGATGGCGGGCTGGTGCACGATCGTCGACTCGCTGGCGCTGGCGTGTCGACTCCACGAGCTGCGTGCCGACACCATCTACGAACATCAGGTAAAAAACGCCGTGCCGGTACGGTCGGTATGGATATGCCAACGAGACGTGACGGGAGTTCATAGTTTCGTTTGAGACATCGAGACGGATACCGAGACGACGGAGGACGTGTATTGCCTATACACCAGTTCAAAATTAATAATATGCATAACATAGTTGTGTAATGCTTACCGAACGACCGTCAGTCAATAAACAGAAATTTTACAAACGTCATTTTTT
>CAZOUC010000311.1:0-4005 GCA_964582825.1 uncultured Enterobacteriaceae bacterium
AGGCCTGCCGCGTCAGCGCCAAGTCCGGCGAAGGGGTCCGCGAGCTGCTCGAGGAACTCGTCCGGCTGGTGCCGCCGCCCAAGGGCGACCCGCAGGCGCCCCTGCAGGCCCTGATCATCGACTCCTGGTTCGACAACTACCTGGGCGTGGTATCCCTGGTTCGCGTCGTGCAGGGCGGACTGCGCACTGGCGCGAGGATCACGATCAAGTCGACCGGCCGGTCCCACCACGTCGACCAACTCGGCGTGTTCACGCCCAAGCGGGTGCAGCGCAGCGAAATGCACGCCGGCGAGGTGGGTTGGGTCGTAGCCGGCATCAAGGACATTCACGGGGCACCGGTCGGCGACACCATCATCCAGCACGGCGAGGACGCGACACCGGCCCTGCCGGGCTTCAAGAAGATCAAGCCGCAGGTCTACGCCGGGCTGTTCACGGTCAATTCAGAGGACTACGAGGCGTTCCGCGACGCCCTGGCCAAGCTCACGCTCAACGACGCCTCGCTGTTCTACGAGCCCGAGACGTCCGACGCGCTCGGCTTCGGCTTCCGCTGCGGCTTTCTCGGTACCCTGCACATGGAAATCATCCAGGAACGCCTGGAGCGCGAGTACGACCTGGACCTGATCACGACGGCGCCGACCGTGATCTACGAGGTCGAGACGACCGACGGCGAGGTGATCCCGGTCGACAATCCGTCCAAGCTGCCGGACAGCGGGCGTATCGCCGAGATCCGCGAGCCGATCGCCCGCGTCAGCATCCTCGTGCCGCAGGACTACGTCGGCGCCGTGATATCCCTGTGCGTGGAGCGTCGCGGCACCCAGAAGGACATGCAGTTCACGAGCCGCCAGGTGTCCCTGCACTGGGATATTCCGCTGTCGGAGGTGGTGCTGGATTTCTTCGACCGGCTCAAGTCGGTCAGTCGCGGCTACGCGTCCCTGGACTACCAGGTGGATCGATTCGAGCCCGCGAAGCTCGTGCGGGTCGACGTCCTGATCAACGGGGACCGGGTCGATGCCCTGGCCGTGATCGTGCACCGTGACCAGGCACAGTCGCGCGGGCGCGCCCTGGTCGAGCGGATGCGCGAACTGATCCCACGGCAGATGTTCGACGTCGCCATCCAGGCCGCCATCGGCAGTCACATCATCGCCCGCCAGACGGTCAAGGCCCTGCGCAAGAACGTGACCGCGAAATGCTACGGCGGCGACGTCACCCGCAAGCGCAAGCTGCTGGAAAAGCAGAAGGCGGGCAAGAAGCGCATGAAGCAGGTCGGCAACGTCGAGATACCGCAGTCCGCCTTCCTCGCCGTACTGAAAGTAGACGATTGAGAGCCGGCCGATGAATATCGATTTTCCCCTGATCCTGGTCCTGCTGACCGCCGCCGCCGCCCTGGTCTGGCTGGTCGACCGGGTCGTGCTGCTGCCAAAGCGCCGCCAGCGCCTGGCCGAGGCCGCAGCAGGGTATCCGGCGCGCGACGAGCCAGGCAGCGAGGACGCCCGGGCCTGGCCGCAGGAGGCGGCGCGTATCCTGCGGCCGCCGACGGCGGTGGAGTACGCGAATTCTTTCCTGCCGGTGCTGCTGATCGTGCTGGTACTGCGCAGTTTCCTCGTGGAACCGTTCCAGATTCCGTCGTCCTCGATGGTGCCGACGCTCGAGGTCGGGGATTACATTCTGGTCAACAAGTTCGCCTACGGCATCCGTCTGCCGGTCAGCGGCACCAAGGTGTTCGACGTCGGCGAGCCGCAGCGCGGCGACGTGATGGTGTTCTTCCCGCCGCACGACTCGCGTTACTTCATCAAGCGGGTGATCGGCGTGCCCGGCGATCGCATCGCCTACATCAACAAGAAGCTGACGATCAACGGCGAACCGGTCGCGCACGAGCTGCTCGCCAAGCTGCCGCCGGCGCAGCCGCGCTACGAACTGGTCGAGGAGGAGCTCGGCGAGGTGCGCCACCAGTTGCTGAAGGACCTGGCGCGCGACCCGACCGGTGACTTCACGGTGACGGTGGCCCCGGGACATTACTTCATGATGGGCGACAACCGCGACAACAGCAGCGACAGTCGCGTCTGGGGCCAGGTGCCGGAACAGAACATCGTCGGCAAGGCCTTCGCGATCTGGATGCACTGGCCGCAGCTCCTGTCGATCCCGGACTTCAGCCGGGTCGGGCTGATTCGCTGAGGCGTCGACCAGCAACGCGGACTACAATTGGCTGTAGCTGATGGCTCGGAGCGGAGGCAGCATGAACAAGTCAAGGCCGATGGGCGGGCAGCGCGGCATGTCGTTCTGGTCGATTCTGATTCTGCTGGCCGTGGTGGGGTTCCTGTTGACGATCGCGTTTCGTCTGGCACCGGCGTACATCAACAACTACGCGGTCAAGTCGATCATCGACAAGTTACCGTCGACGCCCGGCATCGGCCAGATGTCGAAGCTGGAGGTCCAGAAGCTCCTGCAGAATGAATTCGACGTCAACCGCGTGGACGTCATCAAGGCACAGTGCCGCGCCCACGACCCCGGCGACTGCGTACGCATCACCCGCCAGAAGGACGTGATGGTCATCGACGCCAACTACGAGGTCCGCACGCCGGTGATGGCCAACGTCGACGCGGTCGTCAAGTTCAGCGACAACACCGTGGAGATTCCGATCCAGGGTGAGTAAAGCTCATTCCAGTCCGCTCGAGGAGCTGCAGCGGCGCCTCGACTACCGGTTCCGCGATCCGGCACTGCTGCAGCGGGCGCTGACCCATCGCAGCCACTCCCGCAGCAATAACGAACGTCTCGAGTTCCTCGGCGACGGCCTGATCAACTTCGTCGTCGCCGCCGAACTGTACTCACGCTTCCCGACCGCCCGCGAAGGCGAGCTGAGCCGTCTGCGCGCGCAGCTCGTCAAGGGGGACAGCCTGGCGGCCGTGGCGCGCGAACTCGACCTCGGCACCTTCCTGCGACTGGGTTCCGGGGAACGCAAGAGCGGTGGCGCCGGCCGTACGTCGATCCTCGCCGACGCGCTCGAGGCTGTCATCGGTGCCCTGTACCTCGATGCCGGCGAGGCGCGGACCCGCGAACTGGTGCTGTCCTGGCTGGCCGGGCGGCTCGCCACGATCGACCTCGAGGAGCCGAGCAAGGACCCGAAGACCCGCCTGCAGGAATGGCTGCAGGCGCGCGGCAGGGAACTGCCAGAGTATCGGGTGGTCGAGATCAGGGGCGAGGCGCACGAGCAGGAATTCGAAGTCAGCTGTCACGTCGGCGGCCTGGTCGAACCGGGCTCGGGACGCGGCCGGAGCCGCCGTCTCGCCGAGCAGCGCGCCGCGGCCGAGACCCTTGAACGACTTGAAGAGAACGGATCCGGGGCGTGAGCGGGGAGTTCCGCTGCGGGCTGGTTGCGCTGGTCGGGCGCCCGAACGTCGGCAAGTCGACCCTGCTCAATCACCTCGTCGGCCAGAAGATCAGCATCACGTCGCGCAAGCCGCAGACGACCCGGCACCGCATCCACGGCGTGCGCACCGCCGCGGACTACCAGATCGTGTTTGTCGACACGCCCGGCCTGCACGCGGCGCGAGACAAGGCGATCAATCGCTACATGAACCGTGCGGCACGCGCGGCGGTGACCGACGTGGACGTGGTTGTCATGGTCGTCGAGGCCGGCCGCTGGACCGAGGCGGACGACATGGTGCTGTCGGTGCTGGAAAAGAGCCCGGCGCCCAGGCTGCTGGCGCTCAACAAGCTCGACCTGCTGGAAGATCCCCGGCAATTGCTGCCGGCACTCGACGAGGCCTCGCGCCGTGCCAGCTTCGCCGCGCTGGTGCCGGTGTCGGCGCTGCGCCACCAGCAGCTCGAAGCCCTCGAAGCCGAGATCGTCGCGCGGTTGCCCGAGGCGCCGCCGATGTTCCCCGAGGACCAGGTCACCGACCGCAGCCTGCGCTTCCTGGCTGCCGAGATCGTCCGGGAAAAGCTGGTCCGCCAGCTGGGCGAAGAACTGCCGCATGCCTGCGCCGTGATGGTCGAGGAGTACGCGGT
>CAZOUC010000312.1:0-3996 GCA_964582825.1 uncultured Enterobacteriaceae bacterium
CCAGGCCGAGATGGATACGACGCAGCGCCTCGGGCAGGCGCATGCCGCGCAGCTCGGCCACCGCCAGGTTGGCGTGGTAGAGGGCGCGCGCCCGCGCGTCGCTCATTGGCTGCTGCGGACGACGGCTGTCGCTGCCCACCCGGTTGAAGTCGACCACCTGGCGTGCCAGCGGAGACCCGGGGGTGGCGCGCCCCATCGTCACCAGCACGTTGACGTGCTCGCGCACCATCAGGGTACCGTCCTGGCGGTCCCAGCTGGGCGGCAGGTCCACCTGCTGGAACTCGGCCTGCAGGCCCGCCTCCCGGGCCAGTGCGACGAACATCGCCGTGAAGGACAGGCAGTTGCCGGCGCGAAGCGAAAAGGTCTCGGCCGCGGTGAGGGTGTCGTCGGTGTAGCGCAGGCCAAAGCGCTCGTCGTCGGTCAGGGCCTTGAGCAGCTGGTGGAATCGGCGTGGCGCCGGCGCGCCCGTATCGACCTCACGGCGCAGAAATCCGCGCATCGCGGCGTCGACGGCGAGCAGGTCGCCTTCGGCCGGCGGCGGCGGCGGCGCCCCAACGAGCAGCACCGCGCCGCGAAGCAGCTCCTCGGCATCGTGCCCGCTCCCGAGCAGCGGGTCCTGCGGCAGGCTGCCGCAGGCGACGAGGCCGGCGGCGAGGATCGGCATCAGGAAGCCGAGCCCGGTGCGTCGGCGCCGTTCAGCCATCGAGCAGGTCCAGGGCGGCGAACACCCGAGTGCGCACTTCGTCGCCCTCGTTGGCCAGCTGGTGACCGGCGCCGCTGATCATGACGAGCTGCGCGTTGGCGAACTGGCGTTCGAGCAGCGGCAGGTTGTCGCGCCAGGCCACGGTCCGGTCCGCGTCCCCCTGGACGATTCGCAGCGGCACGTCGGCGCCGTGCCAGCGTACGTAGGCGGCCGACCAGCGCAGCATCGCCGCCACCCAGTCGAGCGGGATGTGCCGACTCTGCAGCGGGTCGTCCTCGCGCTGGAAGCGCAGGAATTCGTCGTCGCTGGTGTTGCGGACGAAGTGACGGCGCAAGCGGCTGCGGAAGGGGCGCAGCAGGGGAAGGCCAATGCGCATGCTCCGCCAGCCGCCGGCATGCACCAGCGGCGCCAGCAGGTTCCGCGCCGCCAGGTCGGGCCCGTCACCGGCACGCAGATCGTCGAGCAGAATCGCGGCGCCGGTACTCTGGCCGACGGCGAGCCAGGGGCGGGTCACCTCCGTCTCCAGGCGCTCGACCAGACCGCGCCAGCAGCGCCGGTAGCTGGCGAAGTCGTCGATCGTGGCCCGCGTACCGGACGACAGGCCGTGCCCGGGCAGGTCCCAGGCCACGACGTCGAAACCGGACGCCAGGCAATGTCCGGCCAGGCGTGCGAACAGGCCGCTGTGATCGAGGTAGCCATGCAGGACGAAGCAGGTCCCGCGCGCCGAGGGCCGCCGGAAGTGGTGACAGGCCAGTGCGTAGCCGGCGATGCGCAGGGCCCCGAAGCGCGCTTCGACGCCGGCAAAGTCGAGTCCGAAGTAACGACGGTAGGCGTCGACCCGGGCATCGTCCCGCGCGTCGCCGAAGTCCGGGACGCGCTCCGCCAGTGCCGGCCACCAGGCGCCGTACCCGGCCCCTTTGGCCCCGTTTTCTGATATTTTTGCCAGCTTGAGTACTCTAGGGAAAGGATCAGCCGTGAGCTTCCGTTTCAGCCGAATCGCCGTCATCCCGCTGCTGTGTATCGCCTTGAGTTCCTGCGTGGCGCCGGGAGACAGCACCGCCGACCAGCGCGACCACGTCCAGCGCATGCGCCAGGAAGTCCTGGCCGAACTGTACAAGATTGAGCCGGAAGCGAAAGAGGTGATCAGCAGCGCGCCGGGCTACGCGGTGTTCAGCAACAAGAACGTCAACGTGATCTTCCTGTCCGGGTCCGGCGGTTACGGCGTCGCCGTCAACAACGCGACCGGCGAGAGCACCTACATGCGCATGGCCGAGGCCGGTGTCGGGATCGGTCTCGGGGTCAAGGACTTCCGCGCCGTGTTCGTGTTCACCAAGAAGCACATCATGGACCGCTTCATCGACCAGGGCTGGCAGTTCGGCGGTCACGCCGATGCCGCCGCCAAGGCCTCGGACATGGGCGGAGCCGTCGGCGGAGAACTGCTGCTCGACGGCATCCGCGTCTACCAGCTGACCGAGGCGGGCCTGGCCCTGCAGGCCACCGTCAAGGGCACCCGCTACTGGAAGGACCCGAACCTCAATTGACCGGGCCTGCCGGCCTGCGCCGCGGGCCGTGATTCATCGCCGCCCGGGAGGGCCCAGGAGCCGGCCTTGTCGGTGAGCCGCCACGGCACCGGACTACCAGTGCACCCCGGGCAGCATCTGCGCGAACAGGCGCCGCGCCAGCTCCGTCGCCGACGAGGGCAGTAGCTCGCGCTCCCGCTGCGCCTCCTCCTCGCTCAGACCGCGTGCCGCCGGTGAATCCGGGAACAGACGATAGGCCTGGTTGAGCACGAACTCGCTGGTGTCGGGCGCCAGCGCCTGCACCACCGCACCGGCGATGCCGAGCGAGGTCGCGACCCGCTTCGGTTTGGCGACGATCGCGTTCATCACCAGGTTGGCGGCCTCGTCCGGCGACAGGGTCGGAAACGCGTCGTACAGCCGGGTCGGCGCGATCATCGGCGTACGCACCAGCGGCATGTTGATGGTCGTGAAGCGCACCTTGCGGTCGGCGAACTCGGACGCGGCGCACCAGGAAAACGCGTCCAGCGCCGCCTTCGAGGCGACGTACGCGGAAAAGCGCGGCGGGCTGGCCAGCACGCCGATCGACGAGATGTTGATGATGTGACCGGACTGGCGCTCCAGCATGGTCGGTGCGAAGCCCAGGATCAGGCGCAGGGCCCCGAAGTAGTTGAGCTGCATGGTGCGCTCGAAGTCGTGGAAGCGGTCGAAGGAGTACTGCACCGAGCGTCGAATCGAGCGCCCGGCGTTGTTGATCAGGACATCGACGTGGCCGTGGTCCCTGAGCACCTCGGCGACGAAGCGGTCGCAGTCCGCCATGTCGGACAGGTCGCAGCTGTAGGCGTACGCCGTACCGCCGCGCGAGGCGATTTCGGCGATGGTCGCGTCGAGCTTCTCGGGCGTGCGCGCCGCGAGGATCACCACGGCGCCGGCGTCGGCGAGCTTCATGGCGCAGTCGTAGCCGATGCCGCTGGTGGCCCCGGTGACGACGACGACCCGGTCCTCGACCGCCTTGCGCAGACGCTTGCCGTTGTCGCGGCTGGCAAGGCGCCTGACGGCCTTCTGCCAGCCGCCGCCGGCGACGGTCGCCGGGCCGGGATGGCGCAGATTGTCCTCCCAGTAGCGCCAGATCACCGCGGCGTAGTCCTCGAAGGGCGGACAGCTGATGCCCCCGCGGGCGAGCAGGCGCTGGGTCCTGCTCGAGTCGAAGCGCGTCGGGTAGGTAATGAAATTGAGGGTCTCCGGCGGCACCCCGAACTGCCGGGCCAGGCTGCCGGTCAGGGCCTTCACCGGCGCCAGACTCATCAGCGGTTTCAGCGTGGCGCGGCCGGCCAGGCGCGGCGCGAGCTCCGAGCGCACCACTTTCAGGCGTGGACCGTGCGATACCTCGAGCAGCGTCGCCAGCAGCTCGCCGGTGGCGACGCCCTCGGGATCGGTCAGCAGGAACG
The DNA here is from genome assembly GCA_964582825.1 of uncultured Enterobacteriaceae bacterium. Lineage (GTDB taxonomy): Bacteria > Pseudomonadota > Gammaproteobacteria > Pseudomonadales > UBA5518 > CAZOUC01. The sequence continues at coordinate 3,669 of CAZOUC010000312.1, forward strand.
TCTGCCGGTTGAGTCGCGGCTGATGCGCGAGATAATCCATCGCGTCGACGACGAAATCGACCGGCACCAGGTTGATCTGTCCGCCCCGGATGCTGACCGCGCGTACCCAGGACGGCACGGTTTTCGAAATGCGCCTCAGGGCGTCGAAGAAGTAATAGGGGCCGTCGATCTTGTCGATCTCGCCGGTCTGCGAGTGGCCGACGACGATACCCGGCCGGTAGACGCGCCAGGGCAGCTTGCGCTCGCGACGCACCAGCGCCTCGGAATCGTGCTTGGTGCGGAAGTAAGGGTGGTCGAGGTGTTCGGCCTCGTCGAACATGTCCTCGGT
>CAZOUC010000313.1:0-3993 GCA_964582825.1 uncultured Enterobacteriaceae bacterium
GGCGCTGGATCGCGAATTCGGCCACCAGCATGTCGAACACGGCGTCGTCCGGTATCGGCCGGTAGACGGGCTCGGGGGGTTCGGCCGGTTCGGGCTCGACGGTCTCGGCCGGTGCCGCGACTGCCAGCTCCTCCGGCTCGGCCTGCTCGGGTGCGCTGGCGCAGGCCACCATCCACAGGCTCGTGGCCAGGACGAAAAGGAGCGACAAGGGGTGGCGGCGCTGCTGCGCGCGTGAATCTACGACTGTCTGCAAAACTCGGCCTGCCGATCGGTTTTCGTCGGGGTCGGAAGCGGTATTTCCACCTGCCCTTCGACCCGGCGAATTGCTACACTCTAGCACTTTTTGACGGCGCCATGTCGCGACCGTTCCGCGGACTTTCGACGGCTTTAATGGGACTTTTCGTCGTAGGCATAAATCACCGTTCGGCCCCGGTGGCCCTGCGCGAGCGCGTCGCCATACCCCCGGAGCAGGTGCCGGAGGCGCTGCGCGATGCCCGCAGTCGCCTGGAGCTCAGCGAGGCGGTGATCCTGTCGACCTGCAACCGTACGGAACTCGTCGCCAACGGCAACGGGCAGCGGGCCGAGAGCGGTATCGACTGGCTGTCCTCGTTCCACCACGTCCCGCTGCAGGACATCGAACCGCACGCCTACTGCCTGCGTGACGACGATGCCCTGCGTCATCTGATGCAGGTGGCCAGCGGCCTCGACTCGATGGTCCTCGGTGAACCGCAGATCTTCGGCCAGATGAAGTCCGCGTTCGCCCAGGCCGGTAACGCCGGCAGCGTATCCGGCGAACTCAGCCGCGTGTTCAATCACACCTTCGCCATCGCCAAGCGCATCCGTACCGATACCGCGATCGGCGAGAATCCGGTTTCGGTTGCCTACGCCGCGGTGCGCCTGGCGCGGCACATCTTCGCGCAGCTCGAGGATACCTCGGCGCTGCTGATCGGCGCCGGTGAGACCATCGAGCTGGTCGCCCGGCACCTGCGCGAGTGCGGCATACGCCAGCTCACCGTCGCCAACCGCAGCCTCGAGCGCGCGGCGGCACTGGTGGAGCGCTTCGACGCCGAGGCCGTGCTGCTGTCGGAGATACCCGAGCGCCTGGCCGCGGCGGACATCGTCATCAGCTCCACCGCCAGCCAGCTGCCGATCCTCGGCAAGGGTACCGTCGAGCAGGCGGTGCGCCGGCGTCGCCGCCGCCCGATCTTCATGGTCGACATCGCGGTACCGCGCGACATCGAGCCGCAGGTGGGCGAGCTCAATGATGTCTACCTGTACACCATCGACGACCTGCAGGAGATCATCGCCGACAACCGTCGTGCTCGCGAAAGCGAGGCGCGCAAGGCGGACCAGATCATTACCGAGGGCATCGAGCTGTTCCGCCGGGAACGGCGCAGCCTCGATGCCGTCGACACGCTGCGCGCCTATCGCAGTCACGCCGAGACCCTGCGCGAGGCCGAGCTCGAGCGCGCGCTGCGTGCCCTCGAGGGGGGCGCGGACCCGCGTGAACTGTTGCAGCGCCTGTCGCGAAATCTGACCAACAAGCTGCTGCACAATCCCAGCGTGCAGATGCGCCAGGCGGCCGCTGACGGGCGCCAGGACCTGTTGCAGATCGCCGACGAACTGCTGGTTCCCCGCCCGGCGGATGACGACGCGTGAAGGACTCGATGCGCGCCCGCCTCGAGCAGGTCAGCGAGCGCTTCGAAGAACTCGCCGCCCTGCTTGCCGACGCCGAGGTGATCGCCGACCAGGACCGGTTCCGGAGCCTGGCGCAGGAGTATGCCGAGCTCGAGCCGGTGGTGGTCTGCTTCCGCGACTACCAGGGCGCTGCAGCGGAGGTCGAGGAGCTCGCGGCCGCCGAGCACGACAGCGATCCCGAGCTGCGCGAGCTGGCCGCCGGGGAAATCGGCGCGGCCCGGGCGCGCCACGACGAGCTCGAGGCGGAGCTGCAGAAGCTGCTGCTGCCGCGCGACCCGCGCGACGGCAGCAACGTATTCCTGGAGGTCCGCGCCGGCACCGGCGGCGACGAGGCGGCATTGTTCGCGGGCGACCTGTTCCGGATGTACGGGCGCTACGCGGAGCGGCGCGGCTGGCAGTTCGAGATGCTGAGCGAGCGTCCTGGCGAGCACGGCGGCTACCGCGAGATCATCGCGCGGGTCGTCGGCCGCGACGTCTACCAGTGCCTCAAGTTCGAGTCCGGCGCGCACCGGGTTCAGCGGGTGCCGGAGACCGAGTCGCAGGGCCGTATCCACACGTCCGCCTGTACCGTCGCGGTGCTGCCCGAGGTCGAGGAGATCGGCGCCATCGAGATCAGCCGCGACGAACTGCGCGTCGACACCTACCGCGCATCCGGCGCCGGCGGCCAGCACGTCAACCGCACGGACTCGGCGGTGCGCCTGACCCACCTGCCGACCGGCATCGTCGTCGAGTGCCAGGACGAGCGCTCGCAGCACAAGAACCGGGCCCGCGCGATGTCCCTGCTGCAGGCCCGGCTGCTCGACCGCGCCCAGTCCGAGCAGAGCGCGGCGCAGGCCAGCGAACGCAAGAGCCTGGTCGGCAGCGGCGACCGGTCCGAGCGAATCCGGACCTACAACTTTCCGCAGGGGCGGGTCACCGACCACCGGATCAACCTGACCCTGTACCGTCTGGACGAAGTTCTCGCCGGCGACCTGGACCAGGTCGTCCAGCCCCTGCTCAACGAGTACCAGGCCGAACAGCTCGCGGCCATCGGGGATTGAGGCGACCTGTGGCATCGTCCGCCGTACGCGACGAGCTGCGCACCGCCGCCGCGGAACTGGGCGGCGCGACCGCCCGCCTGGATGCCGAACTGCTGCTCGCCCACTGTCTGGCCGTACCGCGCGCCTGGCTGTACGCGCACGATCGCGACCCGGTACCCGAGGCGGACCGCGCGCGCCTGCGCCGCCTGGTCGAGCGGCGCCGCCAGGGCGAGCCGCTCGCCTACCTGCTCGGCCAGCGCGAGTTCTGGTCGCTGTCGCTCGAGGTGACCCGCGATACCCTGATTCCGCGGCCGGAGACCGAGCTGCTGGTCGAGACCGCGCTCGAACTGTTGCCAGCGGGCCGCGCCTGCCGGGTGCTCGATCTCGGCACCGGCAGCGGCGCCATCGCCCTGGCGCTGGCGAGCGAGCGGCCGGCCTGGCGACTGCTGGCCGTCGACCGTGCACCCGCGGCGCTGGCGGTGGCGCGGCGCAACCGCGAGCGGCTCGGCCTGTCACGGGTGGCGCTGGTGGCCGCAGACTGGTGCCAGGCCTTCGGCGCGGCGCAGTTCGACGCCGTCGTCGCCAATCCGCCCTACGTGGCGGACGACGACCCGGGGCTCGTCGGCGAACTGCGCTTCGAGCCGCGCGCGGCGCTGGCTGCAGGCGCGGACGGCCTCGACGACCTGCGCCGGATCGTCGCCGCGGCGGCGCCGCGGCTCGCAGCCGGCGGCTGGCTGCTGCTCGAGCACGGTGCGACGCAGGCCGGGGCGGTCCGTGCCCTGCTCGGCAATGCGGGTTTCGAGTCAGTCAGTACGCGACGTGACCTGGCGGGCCTGGAGCGCGCCACTCTCGGGCGCTGGTGCCCGGCGGGCGCCGGCTGATCAGGACTTGCCGCGCGGGAAGGGGGCGACGCTCGACAGCGAAGCGGCGCGGTCCGGCCGGTTGCCGGCGATGCGGAACAGCAGGTGCAGGGCGATGCCGGCGCTCAGGCCGCGCTGGACGATCAGGTGGCCACCCTGCGCGTGCACCAGGCGATGAATCTCGGCCAGGTTGTCGCGCGTGTCGTCGCCGCTCGGCTGGCGTAGCGACACGCCGAACAGGCGCAGCAGTTCGTCGTCGCTCAGCCGCGATACCGATTCGGCCACCACCAGCTCCACGTAGGGGCCTTCCACGAGCTCCGTGCAGGAGGCACAGCCGCGCGGCGAGATCTCGGTGCGGCGCAGCCAGACCGACAGTTCGCCGCCTTCGACGAGCTGGTGCGCCGCATGGCGCATGC
>CAZOUC010000314.1:0-3985 GCA_964582825.1 uncultured Enterobacteriaceae bacterium
CATCGAGATCTGGCAGTCGAGCATCGAGACATCGACGTGCTGGCCCTCGCCGCTGCGCTCGCGCTCGTAGAGGGCGGCCAGGATACCCATGACCCCGAACATGCCGCCGCCGAGGTCGCCGATCGGAATGCCGGCACGGGTCGGGTGTTCCGGGTCGGTGCCGGTGATCGACATGCCGCCGCCGATCGCCTGCACCACCTGGTCGAAGGCCGGGCGCTTGTAGCTCGGGCCAGAGGAACCGAAACCGGTCACGGTGCAGGTGATGATGCGCGGGTTGTGCTCGCGCAGACGCGGGTAGTCGATCCCGAGTTTTTCGGTGACGCCGGCACTGAAATTGTCCAGAACGATGTCGACTTCGCGCACCAGGCGGTAGAACAACCGCAGACCGTCTTCGCTCTTCAGGTCGATGCAGACGCTCTTCTTGTTCCTGTTCAGGGTGATGAAATAGGCGCCCATGCCTTCGAGTGAGTTCTCAGGATCGTTGGCCAGCAGGGCCCGCGTGCCTTCACCTTTCGGCGGTTCCACCTTGATCGTCTCGGCGCCGAGATCGGCGAGGATCATGCCGCCATAGGGCCCCGACAACATGTGCGTCAGGTCCAGAATCCTCACGCCGTGGAGCGGTTTATTCATGCCCGGTCTCTCATATTTCGGTCAGTTGCAGCCTCGCCTGGCAGAAATCGGCCGGTTCCAGGTCGAGCACCTGCCAGCCGTCCAGGCCGGTACGGGGACGCTCGTCGGACCAGCGGGCGCCGGCGGCCCGGACGCGCGCCGACGCGTCTTCGAGGTTATCGACGGCAAAGGACAGCAGGAACAGGCCCTCGCCGTGTTCCGAGAGATGACGGGCGGGAACGCCGTCATCGCGTGTGGGCTGGACCAGCACCAACCAGATTCCCCCCAGGTCGAAGCGCGCGGTCAGCACCCCACGGTCGTCGAGCGAGTCCACCACCGGGGCCGGCAGGCCGAGCGCGCGGCGATAACGGTCGACCGCCGACGAAAGATTCTGTACGACGATATTGACGTGGTGGATCACCGGCCTCGTCACCATCGGCACCCCCGCAGCAGGACAGCCCCCGGCGGCACACGAAACTGAGGAAAATCGCACATCGCGCAACCAGGGTGGTTCATTTTTCCTATGCTAGCATCTACTGACCTGAGCCCGGACCCCGACCGCGAAACCGCATGCCGAACGGGATGTTCTCCGATCAGCTGATCCTGCTCGCCAACAGCCTGCTCGTCAGTCTCGTTCTGTTTGGCCTGTGGCTCAGCGATCGCAGCCAGCGCCACAACCTGTTCTGGTCCGGCGGCCTGTTTGCGTTGTTCGTGGTCTTCGCGACGCTGCCGGACGAGCCGCAACCCAGGTTGGATTTCACCGGCTGGCTCTGCTTCGCCGGCGGCTTTGCATCGATCGCCCTGCTGCTGCAGGGCACCGCGCTGTTTGCAGGCCGGCCCTTCAAACCGCCCTGGATGCTGGCCCTGCTGGCCGTTCCGACCGCCGCCTTTTTCGCCCTGCGCGCCCTGGGTTACCCGGGCGCGCCCGCCGGCTTGATCGCGATGGCCGGCACCTTCTGGTACATGGCCTGGGCCTTCCTGGGTTTCGGTATCGCCGAGCGCCTGGCGGCCGTGCTGTTCTTCCTGCGCGGCCTGCTCCTGGTACTGGCCACGGTCGGCAGCGTTTTCATCGACGTCGACGCGCTGGTCGCCAACCAGGTCGTCGGCATGGCCTCCGCGCTGGCCCTCGTTTTCGTCGCCTTCGAGGCCAACCGCCGGGAACTCGAACGCAGTGGTCGCCTGCTCGAGCAGAGCAATCGCCTGGCGCAGCGCCTCGGCCAGCTGACCGAGACGCAGAGCGTGGTCCGCGAGAGCATGGCCATCCTGCTGCAGGGCGAGCCGGACAACACGATCTGGATCTACCGTCTGAATGAATCCGAGGGCTGTCTCGAACTTCTCGACGCCGGCGGGCGCCTCGCCGGAATCCGCCCGCATACCCGCCAACTGCCGCTCGACGATTCGGTCAGCGGCACGGCGGTGCGCAGCGGTCGCATCCAGGTCGTCGACGACCTGGCCGGCGACCCGCGCGCCCACGCCAGCGGCCGCAGCCTGGCGCGGGAACGCCCCGGGGACCTGTCCGGCACCACTCTCGTGATTCCGCTGGTCTGCGGCGAACGCGTCTACGGCACCTGCAACATGAACTTCCGGGACCGGCGGCGCCTGAGCCGCGCCGACTTCGAAGCCTACGGCCTGCTCGGCCAGACCATCGGTCTGGGCCTCGCCAACGCCGGCAACCTCGAGGAAATCACCTTCCGGGCCAACCACGACAGCCTGACCCAGCTGCCCAACCGCAGTGCATTGCACGAGGCCTTCGACCAGCACGCGGCGCGCAGCAGCGAAACCGGCGCGACGATGTTCCTGCTCGATCTCGACAACTTCAAGGAGGTCAACGACACGCTCGGCCATCACATCGGCGACCAGCTGCTGCAGCGGCTCGGGCCGCGCCTGAGTTCGATCGACACCGAGGCGCGTCTGCTGGTCACCCGCCTGGGCGGTGACGAGTTCGCGCTGCTGTTGCTGCAGAGCCTCGACTCCTCGCAGGCCGTGGCCTTCGGAGAACGTGTGCTCGACGCGATCCGCGAGCCCTTCGAGATCGACGGCATGTCTCTCAGCGTCGACGGCAGCCTTGGCATAGCGATCTGCCCTCGCGACGGGGCCGACAGCCACGATCTGCTGCGCTGCGCCGACGTCGCGATGTACCAGGCCAAGAACTCGACGATCCCGGTCGTGCTGTACGGCCAGGAGTTCGACCCGCACTCGCGCGAGCGCCTGGCCCTGATGTCCGACCTCAAGCAGTCGATCAGCGGCAACCAGCTTCTGCTGCACTTCCAGCCCAAGGTCCACCTGCGCACGGGAGAGGTAATCGGCGCCGAGGGCCTGCTGCGCTGGCAGCACCCGGTACTCGGCCTGGTGGCGCCCGGCCGTTTCATGCCCATGGCCGAAGTGAGCCCGATGATCAACCAGATTTCCCTCTGGGTCCTCGCCCAGGTCATCGAGCAGGCGCGCCTGTGGGAGCCCTTGGGGCTCAGCGTCGCGATGAACATCTCCACCCGCAATCTCGCCGACGACTCCTGGTACCGCAACGCCATCGCCCTGATCAGCGGCTCGGGCATCGACCCGTCGCGCCTGGAAATGGAGGTCACCGAGTCGGTGCTGATGCACGAACCGGACGAAGCCGCCCGCAAGCTGAACGCGCTCGCCGACACCGGCGTGCGCATTGCGATCGACGATTTCGGCACCGGTTACTCGTCGTTGAATTACCTGCGCAAGCTGCCGATTCACCAGCTCAAGATCGACCGCTCCTTCATCATGGACCTCGACGAGGAGCGGGCCGACCGGCGCCTCGTCGAGTCCATTCTGTCGCTGGCCCGCAGCCTGGACCTCGACGTCGTTGCCGAGGGCGTGGAAAGCGCCCAGACCCTGATGCTGCTGCGCGAACTCGACTGCGACTACGCGCAGGGCTTCCACATCTGCCGACCGCTGCCGCCCGATCGACTGGAAGCCTGGCTGGGCGACGGTCGCTGGGATGTGATCCACTTCAATTGGGGGTTGCACGACCTGAAGTACGTCGACTCGAACAACAGCCTGGCCGATGTCGGCCAAGGCCAGCAGCAAGCGGAATTGCAGCAGTACCGCAAGAACCTCGAGCAACTTGCTCGTCGCTTGAAGAAGACCCATGCCAAACTGATATTCGCCACGACCACGCCGGTCCCCGAGGGTTCTAAAGGTCGAGTGCCTGGGGACGAGGACAAGTACAACGCGGCTGCGGCCGAGATCATGAAAGAACACGAGATTCCGGTGAACGATTTGTGCGAGTTCGTCAAGACGCTGCCCGATTCGTGCAAGCGACCAGCCAATGTCCATTACACTGGGCAAGGGTCAGAGCGTTTGGGAAAGCGTGTGGCCAACATCATTGCCAGCACGCTGGCTGGCGAAG
>CAZOUC010000315.1:0-282 GCA_964582825.1 uncultured Enterobacteriaceae bacterium
AGCCGACATCAGCGTGCTGAACGAGCGGCTGGCCGGGGGCGAGCCGGTCGCCGACCTGCGCGTGCGCGCCGCCGGGCTGCGCGGCATCGACGTTCCGGAACACCTGGTGCCGCTGGCCATCGACGAGTTTCCTGCCCTGTTCGTCGCCGCCGCCGCGGCGCAGGGCCGCACGCGCGTGCGCGGTGCCGAGGAGCTGCGGGTCAAGGAAAGCGATCGCATCGACGCCATGGCGCGTGGGCTCGGCGAACTCGGCGTGACCGTGATCCCTTGTGCCGATGGCGC
>CAZOUC010000315.1:292-3978 GCA_964582825.1 uncultured Enterobacteriaceae bacterium
TGGCGCCGACATTGTCGGCGGATCGCTCGGCGCCGGCGAGTTCGACAGCCGCGGCGACCACCGGATCGCGATGGCCTTCGCCGTCGCCGCGCTGCGCGCTGACGGGCCGATCCGCATCCTCGACTGCGCCAACGTCGCGACTTCGTTTCCCCGCTTCGTCGAGCAGTCGGTGGCGGTCGGCATGGACCTCACCGAAGGCCCGGAGCCCGGCGCACAGCAGAGCGGGGCCACGTGAGCGCCCACCCGGTCATCGCCATCGACGGTCCGAGCGGGTCCGGCAAGGGCACGATCAGCCAGCTGCTGGCGCGGCGCCTGGGCTGGCACTTCCTGGACAGCGGCGCCCTGTACCGCCTGGTCGCGCTGGCGGCGCGCAACCACGGTGTCGGCATCGACAACGTCGCCGGCCTCGAGGTGCTGGCGGGTCATCTCGACGTGCAGTTCACGCTGGACGAGGAGGAACGCATCGTCCTCGAAGGCGAAGACGTCACCGAGCTGATCCGTCACGAGTCGATCAGTCGCCTGGCCTCGACGGTGGCCGCGATGGGGCCGGTACGCGGGGCCCTGCTCGAGCGGCAGCGTGCGTTCCGGCGCGCCCCCGGGCTGGTCGCGGACGGCCGCGACATGGGCACCGTCGTGTTTCCCGATGCCGGCCTGAAGATCTTCCTGACGGCGAGCGCCGAAGAACGTGCAGATCGCCGTTTTCGGCAGTTGAAAGCCATGGGGCAAGCTGTTAGCCTGCCGGCCCTCCTCGAGGACATCCGCCAACGGGATCGTCGCGACGTGCAGCGCAGCGTGTCACCGCTGCGCCCGGCCGACGATGCCGTGACTCTGGACAGCACCGATCTGTCGATCGACGCGGTGCTGCAGCGGGTCGTCGACGAGGCCAGTCGTCGGCAGCTCATCTGATCGCCGACTCCATCCCGCCGCGCGGCCGACCAGCCGAAGGCCAGCGTGGCGGTTTTTGCTGTTAGAGCCGTGCGTGCTGGTCGCGCGGTGTGAAAGGCGGGCGGCACGGCCGACCCAGGGTACATTCAACATGAGCGAGAGCTTCGCAGAACTATTCGAAGAAAGCCTGAAGACAGTCGACATGGGCGTCGGCTCCATCGTCACCGGTGTCGTCATCGACATCGACAACGAGTGGGTCACGGTCCATGCAGGACTCAAGTCGGAAGGCGTCATCCCCAAATCCCAGTTTCTCGACGACAAGGGCGAGTTCAGCCTGAGCATCGGCGACGAGGTGCACGTCGCCCTCGAAGCTGTCGAGGACGGCACCGGCGAAACGCGCCTGTCGCGCGAGAAGGCCCAACGCGCCGAGACCTGGAAAGCCTTGGAAATCGCCTACGAGGCCGGCGACCCGATCAAGGGTCAGATCAGCGGCAAGGTCAAGGGCGGTTTCACGGTCGACGTCCACGGCATCCGCGCGTTCCTGCCCGGATCGCTGGTCGACGTCCGTCCGCTGCGCGACGTCAGCCACCTGGAAAACCAGCCTCTCGACTTCAAGGTCATCAAGCTCGATCCGAAGCGCAACAACATCGTCGTGTCGCGCCGTGCGGTGCTGCAGGAAGCCAACAGCGCCGAGCGCGAAGAACTGCTGAAGAACCTCCGCGAGGGCCTCGTCATCAAGGGCGTGGTCAAGAACCTGACCGACTACGGCGCCTTCGTCGATCTCGGCGGCGTCGACGGTCTGCTGCACATCACCGACATGGCCTGGAAGCGCATCAAGCACCCCAGCGAAGTGGTCAAGGTCGGCGACGAGATCGATGTCAAGGTGCTGAAGTTCGATCCCGAGTCGCAGCGCGTCTCCCTGGGCCTGAAACAGCTCGGCGACGACCCCTGGGTCAACATCACGTCCCGCTATCCGGAGCGCAGCCGCGTCAAGGCCACCGTAACCAACCTCACCGACTACGGCTGCTTCGCCGAGCTGGAGGAGGGCGTCGAGGGCCTGGTGCACGTATCCGAGATGGACTGGACCAACAAGAACATCCACCCCTCGAAGCTGGTCCAGGTCGGCGACGAGGTCGACGTGATGATCCTCGACATCGACGAGGAACGGCGCCGCATCTCGCTGGGCATGAAACAGTGCACCGAGAACCCCTGGGACGCCTTCGCGGCGCGACACGCCAAGGGCGAGAAGATCAAGGGCACGATCAAGTCGATCACCGATTTCGGCATCTTCATCGGCCTCGAAGGCAACATCGACGGCCTCGTGCACCTGTCGGACATTTCCTGGAACGAGCCGGGTGAAGAGGCGGTGCGACAGTTCAAGAAGGGCGACGAGATCGAGACCGTCGTGCTGTCGATCGATTCGGAGCGTGAGCGCATCTCTCTGGGCATCAAGCAGCTCGAGGACGACCCCTTCAACAACTTCGTCAACCTGCACGACAAGGGCTCGGTGGTCAGCGGTACCATCACCGCGGTCGACGCCAAGGGCGCGACGGTCCGGCTCGGCGAGGACATCGAGGGCAGCCTGAAGGCCTCCGAGATCAGTCGCGACCGCGTCGAGGACGCCCGCAACGTGCTCAAGGAAGGCGAGACGGTCGAAGCCAAGATCGTCTCGATCGACCGCAAGAACCGCGTGATCGCGCTGTCGATCAAGGCCAAGGACGCGGCCGACGAAAAGGAAGCGGTCAAGGCCCTGCGCGAGCAGGAATCCGAGAGTTCGCAACCGGCGACCATCGGCGACCTGATCAAGGCGCAGATGGAAGGCCGCGACTAGTCAGGAGCCTTGCCCCGGTCCCGGCCCGCGCGGCCGGGGCCGGGCGCACTTCCCGATTAGACGCTGGCCTCCCAGTCGGCTATAGTTGAAGCCCGATTCCCAAATAAAAACATAGGCTTAGGCTATGACCAAGAGCGAGCTCATCGAGCGTCTGGCGAGTCAGCAGCGTCAGCTGCCGCCGAAAGACGTCGAGCTGGCCGTCAAGATGATCATCGAATACATGGCGCAGAGCCTGGCCAATGGCGAGCGCATCGAGATCCGTGGCTTCGGCAGTTTTTCGCTGCATTACCGGGAGCCGCGCAAGGGCCGCAATCCCAAGACCGGCGAGACCGTGGACCTGCCGGGCAAGTTCGTGCCCCATTTCAAGCCGGGCAAGGAGATGCGTGAGCGCGTCAACGAGGCAATGCACCGTTCCCGTTGATTCGCGGACCGGGCACGGGCGAGGATACGCGCATGAGACTGCGGGACCCGTGACGCGATGCGCTGGCTGATACAAGTCGTCAAACTGCTGCTGTTCCTGGTCGTATTCGTCTGGGCGATGCTCATGTTGCGGGCGAACCCCGATACCACTTCCCTGGTACTTCCGCCTCTGGAGTTGCCGCCGCGCAGCCTCGGCTTCTGGGTGCTGCTGTCATTCGTCGTCGGCGGCGCCGCCGGCACCCTGGTGACCTCGTTGGTGTTCCTGCGTTACAAGGGGCGCGAACTGCGCATGCGGCGCGACCTCAAGCGCTCGTCGACGGAGCTCGAGCAGGAACGCTCGGCACGCCTGGAAGCCCAGCAGCTGTCGGTTGCTCCGGACGGCAAAGCGCGTACGTGAGCGACCGGCCGCTGATCGTCGCCCTCGACCGGCCGGACCTCGCGGCCGCGCTGGCGCTGGCCGACCGCCTCGACCCGGCCCGCTGTCGCGTCAAGGTCGGCAAGGAGCTGTTCACCGCCTGTGGTCCGGCCGCCGTGGCGGCACTGCGCGAGC
>CAZOUC010000316.1:0-3957 GCA_964582825.1 uncultured Enterobacteriaceae bacterium
GACACCTCGACCCCGGCCGCCGAGATCGTCGCGGCCGAGGCGAGGACTTCGCCGCCGCGCGTGTAGGACTCGATGCGGGCGGTCAGGTTGACGGGGTGTCCGACCACCGCGTACTTGCTGCGCCGTTCCGAGCCGATGTTGCCCGCGACCACGGTGCCGCTGTTCAGGCCGATGCCGATCGCGATCGAAGGCAGGTCGAGGTCGGCGTTGCGGGCATTGATGCCGGCCACGGCCAGCTGCATTGCCACCGCGCAGGCAATGGCGCGCGCGGCGTCGTCGGCGCGCTGCACGGGCGCGCCGAATATGGCGAGGATCGCGTCGCCGATGAACTCGTCCACGGTGCCGTCGTGGCCCATGATGATCTCGGACATGACACCGAGGTAGTTGTTCAGCAGACTGACCACGCGCTCCGGTTCGAGCTGCTCGCAGATCGTCGTGAAGTTGCGGATGTCGGCCATCAGTATCGTCACGTCGGTGGTGATGCCGCCGAGATTCAGGCCTTCCGGCGTTTCCAGCAGCGCGTCGACGATTTCGTCCGACAGGTAGCGGCCGAAGGTGTTGCGAATGAAGCGGTGGTTGCGTTCCAGTTCGTGCTGGTACTCGAGCTCGCGGTCGTGCCAGCGCTTGCGTTGCAGGCCGGCCCGCAGGCGGGCGTGCAGCAGTACCGGGTTGAACGGCTTGTACAGGTAGTCCTCGGCGCCGCCCTCGATACAGTGGATCACGCCCTCGGTGTCCTCGTCGCCGGACACGACGATGACCGGAATCGCCCGCAGCGCCTCGTTGCTCTTGATGCGTTTGAGGAGCTCGAGACCGTTCATTTCCGGCATCACCATGTCGAGGAAAATCAGGTCGACCTTCTGTGCGGCCAGAATCTCCAGTGCCCGCTGTCCCGATTCCGCGCCGAATACGCGGTGCCCGCGCCGCTCCAGGTGTCGCAGCAGCAGTTCGCGACTGGCCTCCTCGTCGTCGATCACCAGCAGGGTGCCGGCTTCCTCCTCGCCGGGCAGGTCAACGCCCTCGAGCGGCGCGGTCGCGGCCCGCGCGTGGCCGCCCCGCGCCCGTTGCAGCTGGGCCAGCAGACCGTCCGCCTCGCGGCGCAGGGCGCGCATCACCGTGATCGTGCCGCGGTCGTCGGCGTCTTCGGCCTCCTCGCTGATCAGCTCGGCGTAGCCGAGCACGGCTCCGACCGAGTTGCGCAGGTCGTGCAACAGGTGCGGATTGGCGTCGTCGGAGGCGAGAATGCGGCGGGTCTGCTCGCAGCTGACACGGCAACGGTCGAGCTCGGTGGCGTAGCTGTGGCGGGCGTCGTCGCCAAGTTCGGCCAGGAGTCCGTTGAAGGCCTCTTCGAGCTGTTGAGCCGCGGCGCGCAGGGGCGCCAGCTGGCCGGCTGGATCGGCTGCCACGTCGGCTGTCGTCTCCCGGGTGTGCCGACAGTTTATACACGGCCGAATTCGCTGACAAACCGCCCGGGTTCCATACCCGCCGTGGCCAGCAGTACGCCGGCCTGTGCTATATTCACCCGGCCCACGCGCTAGGGAGGAACGACGGTGTCGATCCTGGAAAAAGTCGAGATCTTCGAGGGATTGGGCGCCGACGAAGTCGCCGCTCTCGAGGCATCCAGCGTCAGCCGCAATTACCCGCGGAACACGGTCATCATCAACGAGAACGATTTCGCGGACTCGCTGTACATCATCGAGTCGGGTCGCGTGAAGGTGTACTGCAGCGACAAGAACGGCAAGGAATACATCATGAACACCCTCGAGGAGGGCGACTACTTCGGAGAACTCGCCCTGCTCGACGACGATCGGCGCTCCGCCTCGGTGCGCACCCTCGAAAAGTCGACCTTCATGATCATTTTCAAGGACGACTTCAAGGCGGTGATGGACAAGCATCCCAACATCGCCCAGACCCTGATCCGCAACCTCACCAAGCGGGTGCGCAAGCTCACCGACAGCGTCAAGAGCCTGGCTCTGCAGGACGTCTACGGGCGCGTCGTCAAGGTGCTCACCGCCATGGCCGAACCGCGCGACGACAAGCTCTTCATCAGGGAGCGGCTGACGCAGCAGGACATCGCCGACCGGGTCGGCGCGTCACGCGAGATGGTGGCCCGCATCCTCAAGGACCTCGCGATAGGCGAGTACATCGCCTTCGAGGGCAAGAACATCATCATCAACGGCAAGCTGCCGGCGAGCTACTGAAGACCCGCCGGCGTCGGCTCGCCCTCCTGCTCCCCGAACAGTTCGCCGAGCGCGTCGAGCAGGGCGGTCAATTCTCCTGACATGATGGCCATGTCGCTGTCGAACCGGGCGGCGGCGTCGGCGTCGTCGAGTTGCGCCTGCTCGGCGACGAGGTCGGTGAAGCGCAGGCGGCGCAGGACGTAGTCCTCACCGAGCTGGAACGCGACCCGGCCCGACCAGATCAGCTCCAGCATGGTGACCCGTTTGCCTGCGTCGAGGTGCGTGCGCAGTTCGGTACTGGCCAGCTCCTGGGCGCGGCAGCGCACGACGTTGGCGGCGTCGAGCGGATCGCGCAGGTCGCAGTCGCCGCCGAGCTGAAAGCCGCGCGGCGCACGCCCGGCAGCGAGCCAGCGTGTCATCAGCTCGGCCGGCTCCTGCCGGGGCTGCAGCGGTCGCAGTGGCAGGGACCCGAGCGTGTCCCGCAGCAGGTCCAGCAGGTCCTCGGCGCGCCGTGCCGACACGGTATCGACCAGCAGCAGGGACCGCTCCGGTGCGATCAGTGCCCAGGTGCGACGGGACCGGGTCAGCGCGCGCGGCAACAGCGTGTGCACGAGTTCATCCTTCAGCCGCCGTCGCTCGCGCTTGCCGATGTCCCGGCCCTCGCGCCGCTCGAGCTCGCGGACCTGCTCGTCCAACTGCTCGCGCAGCACCGACGGGGGCAGCAGTTTCTCCTGCTCGCGGGCGCAGATCATCAGGCAGCCGGCGGCACCGTGACTGCGTGCGCCGTCTTCGTCGTCGAGCACCGGCGCCCAGCCGATGCGGCGGCTGTCGAGCGCACCGCAGGGCTGGAAGGCGAACTCGCTGAGCATGTCCTCGAAGCGCTGCGGATCGAATCGCACGCCGGAGCCGATACGGTAGCACCGCAGATTCTTGAACCACATGGTCCCGTCCCTCCCTGGAAAAGGGCCGCGATTATCGCCAACCCGGCCGGGCCTGGCCAGCGGCAGGGCGCACGTCGGGCGCCGCGCATCGTGCCGGTATCCGGGATAGAATGCGGGATCGAATCCGGTAACCGCGTGACGGGAGGGGGCGTGCTCGAAGTCGTCAAGTCGGGTGGCTGGCTGATGGTGCCGATCATCCTGTGCTCGGTGGTCGCCCTCGCGATCTGTATCGAGCGGGCCTGGACCCTGAACAGCGGCAGGATCGCGCCGCCGAACACCCTGTTGGAGGTGTGGGACTGGATTCGCAACAAGGAACTCGACAGCGAGCGCCTGCGCTCCCTGCGTCGGGCCTCGCCGCTCGGCCGCATCCTCGCGGCGGGCATCGCCAATTCGCACCATGGCCGCGAGGTCATGAAAGACAGCATCGAGGAGGCCGCGAGTCACGTCGTACACGAACTCGAGCGACACCTGTCCAGTCTCGGCACCATCGCCGCGATCGCGCCGCTGCTGGGCCTGCTGGGTACCGTCATCGGCATGATCGACGTGTTCTCGGAAATCATGATCCACGGCACCGGTAACGCGGGCCTGCTCGCCGGCGGCATTTCCCAGGCCCTGGTCACCACGGCGGCCGGCCTGTCGGTGGCGATCCCGACCATCATGATGCACCGCTTCTACCTGCGCCGCGTCGAAGCGATCGTCGTCAACCTCGAGCAGGAGTCGCTCAAGCTCGTCGACGCGCTGCACGGTGACCGGCCGGTCGATGTCCGGGACGCCCAGAAGTGAAGTTCCGCCGCAGCACGCGCCCGGAGGACTCGGTCAACCTGACCCCGTTGATCGAC
>CAZOUC010000317.1:0-1960 GCA_964582825.1 uncultured Enterobacteriaceae bacterium
TCGACGAATTCCGCGACGGCGCCAAGGCCAGCGAACTCGAGGCCGTCGACACGGTCGGCAAGCGCAATACCGGCACCACGGTCCGCTTCAAGCCGGATCCGGGATACTTCGACAGTCCGCGTTTCGCGCTGCCTCGCCTGCACCACCTGTTGCGCGCGAAGGCCGTGCTGTGTCCCGGCCTGCACATCCGCTTCGTCGACGAGTCCAGCGGCGAGGAGCTCAGCTGGCAGTACGAGAACGGCCTGCCGGACTACCTGCGCCAGGCAACCGCGGACGAGATGGCGCTGCCTCCCGATCCCTTCGTCGGCCAGTTCAGCGGCAAGACCGAGGCCGTGGACTGGGCGGTGCAGTGGCTGCCGGAGGGCGGCGAACTGCTTACCGAGAGTTACGTCAACCTGATCCCGACCACCCAGGGCGGCACCCACGTCAACGGCCTGCGCACGGGTCTCACCGAGGCGATGCGCGAGTACTGCGAGTTTCGCAGCCTGCTGCCGCGCGGCATCAAGCTCTCGCCCGAAGATCTCTGGGATCGCTGCTGCTACGTGCTGTCCGCGAAGCTCCGCGAGCCGCAGTTCTCCGGGCAGACCAAGGAAAAGCTGTCGTCACGGGAGGCGGCGAGCTTCGTATCGGCGGTCGCCAAGGACGCCTTCAGCCTGTGGCTGAACCAGCACACCGATGTCGGCGACGAACTGGCACAGCTGTTCATCAGCGCGGCGCAGTCGCGCCTGCGCAAGAGCCGCCAGGTCGCGCGCAAGAAGGTGACCAGCGGTCCGGCGCTGCCGGGCAAGCTGGCGGACTGCGCCTCCCAGGACCTCGCGCGCAGCGAGCTGTTCCTGGTCGAGGGCGATTCCGCCGGCGGTTCCGCGAAGCAGGCGCGTGACCGCCAGTACCAGGCGATCATGCCGCTGCGCGGCAAGATCCTGAACACCTGGGAGGTCGACCCGGCGGAGGTGCTCGCGTCCGAAGAGGTGCACAACATCTCCATCGCACTTGGGGTCGACCCGGGATCGCGCGACCTGGCGGGGCTGCGCTACGGCAAGGTCTGTATCCTCGCCGATGCGGATTCGGATGGCCTGCACATCGGTACCCTGCTGTGCGCGCTGTTCCTGCGCCACTTCCGTCCCCTCGTCGAAGCCGGTCACGTGTTCGTGGCGATGCCCCCGCTGTACCGCATCGACGTCGGCAAGGATGTCTACTACGCCCTCGACGACGCCGAAAAGGACGGCGTGCTCGAGTTCATCGAGGCCGAGAAAAAGAAGGGCAAGGTGAACGTGCAGCGCTTCAAGGGACTCGGAGAAATGAACCCGCTGCAGCTGCGCGAGACGGTCATGAACCCCGACACCCGGCGCCTGGTGCGCCTGACCGTGGAGGCGCAGGACGAAGCCGAACAGATTCTCGACCTGTTGCTGGCCAAGAAGCGGGCAGCGGACCGTCGCGAGTGGCTGGAGCGCTCCGGCAATCTCGCCGAGGTATGATGCCGCGCCCGACAGACTCCGCTCCTGAAGCACTCCGGCAGTGGCTGCGGCGAACGGCCTCGGCAGCAAGGAATGGATGAGAGATGAGCGACCCGATCGACTTTCCGGACACGGAGTTCGAGAGCCTGCCGCTGGCGAAGTACACCGAGAAGGCGTACCGCAACTACTCGATGTACGTGATCCTGGACCGGGCGTTGCCGCACATCGCCGACGGTCTGAAGCCGGTGCAGCGGCGCATCGTCTACGCGATGCACGAGCTCGGACTGAAGCACAGTGCCAAGTACAAGAAGTCGGCGCGTACCGTCGGTGACGTGATCGGCAAGTTCCACCCGCACGGGGACAGCGCCGCCTACGAGGCGATGGTGCTGATGGCGCAGGACTTTTCCTACCGCTACCCGCTGATCGACGGTCAGGGCAACTGGGGCTCACCCGACGACCCGAAGTCCTTCGCGGCCATGCGCTACACCGAGGCGCGCCTGCATGCC
>CAZOUC010000317.1:1970-3947 GCA_964582825.1 uncultured Enterobacteriaceae bacterium
TTTGCCGAGCTGCTGCTCGGCGAGCTCGGCCAGGGCACCACGGACTGGGAACTGAACTTCGACGGCACGCTCAGCGAGCCGAAGGTGCTGCCCGCCCAGGTGCCGCACGTGCTGCTCAACGGCACCACCGGCATCGCCGTGGGTATGGCGACGGACGTGCCGCCGCACAACCTCCGCGAACTGATCGAGGCCTGCGTGCTGTTGCTGGAAAAGCCGCGCAGCAGCGCCGACGACGTCGCCGCGGTGGTGCTCGGTCCCGACTTCCCGACCGAGGCCGAGATCGTGACGCCGGCCGCGGACCTGCGCCAGCTCTACGAGACCGGGCGCGGCTCGATCCGTGCGCGCGCGGTCTGGCACCGCGAGGAGGGTGACGTCGTCATCACGGCGCTGCCGTTCCAGGTATCGGGTGCGCGGGTGCTGGAACAGATCGCCGCGCAGATGCAGGCCAAGAAGCTGCCGATGGTTGCCGACCTTCGCGACGAGAGCGACCACGAGAATCCGACCCGGCTGGTGATCGAGCCGCGGTCCAACCGGGTCGACTGCGACGCGCTGATGTCGCACCTGTTCGCCACCACCGACCTGGAACGCAGCTACCGCGCCAACTTCAACGTGATCGGGCTCGACGGCCGCCCGGGGGTGCGTTCCCTGGTCGAGATCCTCCGCGAGTGGCTGAGCTTTCGCAAGGACACCGTCGTGCGCCGCCTGCGGCACCGCCTCGAACAGGTCCTCGCGCGACTGCATATCCTCGACGGCCTGCTGATCGCGTTCCTGAACATCGACGAGGTCATCGCGATCATCCGCCACGAGGATGAGCCCAAGAAGGAGCTGATGCAGCGCTTCGGGCTCACCGACCGGCAGGCCGAAGCCATCCTGGAGCTCAAGCTGCGTCACCTCGCCAGGCTCGAGGAGATGCGCATCCGCGCCGAGCAGCAGGAACTGAGCGAGGAGCGCGACTCGCTGCAGACGACCCTGTCCTCCGATTCGCGCCTGAAGACCCTGATGCGCAAGGAACTGCAGGCGGTCGCGGAGCGCTACGGCGACGCCAGGCGCTCGCCGATCGTCGCCCGGCCCGAAGCCAGCGCCTTTACCGAGACCGAGCTGCTCAGCGCGGATCCGGTCACCGTGGTCCTGTCCGAGAAGGGCTGGATCCGCGCCGCCCGCGGCCACGACATCGACCCGACCAGCCTCAGCTACAAGGCCGGCGACGCGTTCCGCTTCGCGGCGCGCGGCCGCAGCAACCAGGCCGTGGTGCTGCTCGATACGACCGGCCGCGCCTACACGCTGGCAGCGCACAGCCTGCCGTCTGCCCGCGGCCAGGGCGAACCGGTCACCGGCCGCATCAACCCGCCCTCCGGCGCGGACTTTGCCGGGCTGGTCGCGGGCGAAGGGCAGCAACGCCTGCTGCTGGCTTCCGATGCCGGCTACGGCTTCGTTGCGGCGCTGTCCGACCTGGTCGGCAAGAACCGCGCCGGCAAGGCGGTGCTCAGCCTGCCGCGCGGCAGCCAGCCCCTGGAGCCGGTGGTCGTGGCGGACCCGGAGCGGGACGTGCTCGTGGCGATCAGCAATGAGGGCCGCATGCTGGTGTTCCCGGTCGCCGAACTGCCGGTGATGGCGCGCGGCAAGGGCAACAAGATCCTGTCGATTCCCGCCGCGCGGCTGCAGAAGCGCGAGGAATTCGTCAGCGCGCTGACGGTGATTCCGTCAACCTCGACGCTCGTGGTGCACTCCGGCAAGCGCTACCTGAAACTCAAGCCGGCCGATCTCGAGCATTACCGCGGCGAGCGCGGTCGCCGCGGCAGCAAGCTGCCGCGCGGTTTTCAGAAGGTCGACCGCATCGAACGCGAGGACTGACCGTGACGCGCCGCGTGCTGCTCGTACACGTCACCGGCCCCGACCGACCGGGCATCGGCGCCGCGCTGGCGGATTGCCTCGCGCAGCACGAGGTCAACGTGCTCGACATCGGCCAGGCGGTCATCC
>CAZOUC010000318.1:0-3411 GCA_964582825.1 uncultured Enterobacteriaceae bacterium
AGGGCCAGCGGCAGGCCGACCAGGATCAGGCCAACCTCGCCGAGACGTCCGAAGTTCAGATACAGCAGCGCAACGATGATCGCCAGGGTCAGCGGCAGGATCAGCGCCAGGCGCTGCGTGGCGCGCTCGAGGTACTCGAACTGACCGGACGAGGTCAGCGCGTAGCCGGGCGGCAGGTCGAGCCGTTCGGCGACGCGGGCCTGGGCGCTGGCGACGTAGGCACCGAGGTCGACGCCCTCGATGTCGACCAGGGTCCAGCCCGTGCGCCGCGCGTTCTCGCTCTTGATCGCCGGCGGTCCCTCGGCGATGAACACCCGGGCGACGTCCGCCAGGGCGATGCGGTCGCCGGCCGGCGTGATGACCGGCAGCAGTTCGAGCCGCGCCACGCTGTCCCGGTACTCGCGCGGGTAGCGCAGGTTGACCGGAAAGCGCTGCAGGCCCTCGACGGTCTCGGTGACCGTGCGCCCGCCCACGGCGGTGGCGACCACGGCGTGCAGATCGGTGACGGTCAGGCCGTAGCGCGCCGCCCGTTCACGGTCGATCTCGACCTGCACGTAGCGACCGGCGGCCACCCGCTCGGCATAAACGGATACGGTACCGGGCAGGTCGCCGAGAATCGTCTCCAGGCGCCGACCGAGGTCCTCGATGACCGCCAGGTCGGGGCCGGAGACCTTGATGCCGACCGGAGTCTTGATGCCCGTCGCCAGCATGTCGGTGCGCGCCTCGATCGGCATCAGCCAGGCATTCGACAGGCCCGGGAAATCCACCAGTGCGTCGAGCTCGCGGCGCAACGACGCCATGTCGACACCCGGCCGCCACTGCTCGCGCGGCTTGAGACGGATCGTCGTCTCGATCATCGTCAGCGGCGCCGGATCCGTCGCCGTGTCGGCCCGGCCGACCTTGCCGAACACGCGCTCGACCTCGGGCACCGTGCGGATCAGCCGATCGGTCTGCTGCAGCAGCTGGCGCGCCTCGCCGATCGAGATGCCGGCGTAGGTGGTGGGCATGTACAGCAGGTCGCCCTCATCGAGCTCGGGCATGAATTCGCTGCCCAGGCGAGCCAGCGGCCACAGGCTCGCCAGGGTCAGCACCAGGGCCAGCAGCGCGGTACCGCGCGGGGCGCGCAGCGCCAGCGCCACCGGCGGGCGCAGCGCGCCCAGCAGCAGCCTGTTCAAGGGATTGCGCGCCTCCGGGACGATGCGCCCGCGCACCAGGTAACCGAGCAGCACCGGCACCAGGGTCACCGCCAGCACCGCCGCCGCCGCCATCGCGTAGGTCTTGGTGTAGGCCAGCGGCGTGAACAGTCGCCCTTCCTGTGCCTGCAGCGCGAACACCGGCAGAAAGCTCAGGGTGATGATCAGCAGCGAGAAGAACAGCGGCGCACCGACTTCCCGGCAGGAGCGGGCCACCAGGGGCCAGTGATCGCGCCGCTGCCGTACGTCGGCGCGCTCCAGGTGCTTGTGCAGCTTCTCGATCATCACGATCGCGCCATCGACCATGGCGCCGATGGCAATGACGATACCGCCCAGGGACATGACGTCGGCGTTGATGCCCTGATAACGCATCACGACGAAGGCCGCCAGGATGCCGACCGGCAGGCTCAACACCACGACCAGACTGGAACGCAGGTGGAACAGGAACGCCGCGCACAACAGGGCGACGACGGCGAACTCCTGCGCGAGTTTGGTGAACAGGGTGTTGACGGCGCGGTCGATGAGGTCGGAGCGGTCGTAGACCTCGACGATCTCGACGCCTTCGGGCAGGCCGTCGCGCAGGGCCGCAATGCGCGCCTTGACCGCGGCGATGGTGCGCCGCGCGTTCTCGCCGGAGCGCATCACCACCACGCCGCCGACCACCTCGCCTTCGCCGTCGAGATCGGCGACGCCGCGGCGCGGCGCCGGGCCGAGGCGCAGCTCGGCGACATCGCCGAGCAGGATCGGCGTGCCCCGCTCGCTGAGCCCCAGCGGCACCGCGCGCAGGTCGGCGAGGGACTGCAGGTACCCCGTGGCCCGCACCATGTACTCGGCTTCGGCCATCTCGATGACCGAGGCGCCGACCTCCTGGTTGGCACGGCGGATCGACATCGCCACGTGCTCGAGCGGCATGTCGAGAGCGCGCAGGCGGTTCGGATCCACGACCACCTGGTACTGCTGCACCATGCCGCCGACGGTGGCGATTTCCGCCACGCCCGGCACCGCCTGCAGCTCGTACTTGAGAAACCAGTCCTGGATCGAGGTCAGCGCCGCGAGGTCGTGACGCCCGCTGCGGTCGACCAGCGCGTACTGGTAGATCCAGCCCAGGCCCGTGGCATCCGGCCCGAGCTCGGGGGTGACTCCGGCCGGCAGCCGCGCCGCGACCTGGTTCAGGTACTCGAGCACCCGGCTGCGCGCCCAGTACAGGTCGGTGCCGTCCTCGAAGATCACGTACACGTAGGAATCGCCGAAGAACGAGTAGCCGCGCACGGTCACCGCCTGCGGCACGGCGAGCAGGGCCGTGGTCAGCGGGTAGGTCACCTGGTCTTCGACGACCTCCGGCGCCTGGCCCGCGTAGTGCGTTTTCACGATCACCTGGACGTCAGACAGGTCGGGGATCGCGTCCACCGGCGTGGCGCGCACGGCATACAGGCCTGCCAGCGTCACCACCACGGTCAGCAGCAGCACCAGCACCCGGTAGCGCAGGCAGGCATCGATCAGGCGGGCGATCATCGGCCGTCGTCCACCGTGCCGTGGTCGTGCTCCATCGCCTCTTGGCCGTGCTCCATCGCTCCGTGGTCGTGCTCCATCGCTCCGTGGTCATGCTCCATCGTGTCGTCGTCGTGGCTCATGGCGTCGTGGTCGTGCTCGACGGGCGGTTCCGCGAGACGGTCAAATTCGGCGCCGAGGGCGGCCTCGGAGTCGATCAGAAACTGCGCCGAGGTCACCACCAGGGCGCCCGCCTCGAGCCCGGCAACGATTTCGACACGGTCGCCGACTTCGAGGCCGACCTGCACCGGGACCGGTGCGTACCGATCGGTGCCAACCCGGGCGACGACCCGATCCCCGGTGGCAGTCCGGATCACCGCCTGGCGTGGTACGACCAGGGCGCCGGGACGGTGCCGGGCGTCGATCTCCACGTCGACGGCGACATTGGCCCGGAGCGCCTCGTCCTCGTTCGGCAGCACGACGCGCACGCGGCCGGTGCGACTGGGCGAGTCCAAAGTCGGGTAGACGTAATCCACCGTGCCCTGCCACTCGCGCTCGGGCCAGCCTTCGTGCCGGATGCGCACACCCGCCCCGACCCGTACGGCGGGCAGCTGCCGCTCGAACACCTCGGCCAGCACCCAGACATCGCGCAGGTCACCGATCGCGAGGATTTCGTCGGCGGGCCGCACGTACATGCCGCGACGAACGCCGAGGTGACTGACGTAGCCGT
>CAZOUC010000318.1:3421-3882 GCA_964582825.1 uncultured Enterobacteriaceae bacterium
GGCAGCGCGTCACGGACCTCGCCGCTGCGACGCAGGCGCTCGATTTCCTCGCTGTCGACACCGAACAGGCGCAGGCGTTCGCGGGTGGAACGCACCAGGCGCGCGTTGCCATCGGCCAGGGCCGTCAGGTACTCCTGCTGCGCGTTGAACAGATCCGGCGCGTACAGCGTGAACAGCAGCTCGCCGGCGCGCACCGGCTGGCCGAGGCTGGTGGCGTTGAGCACTTCGATCCAGCCCTCGGTGCGCGGGTGCACGTGGCTGATGCGGTCCTCGTTGAACGCAATGTAGCCGACGGTGCGGATACGTTCGACGAGATCATCCCGCCGCACCTTGGCCAGTTCGAGACCCAGGTTGTGGGCTACCGCCGGCGACACGCGCACGCCCGGCTCGTCGGAACCGGACGAGTCATCGGCGTACACCGGCACCAGGTCCATGCCCACCGGCGACTTGCCCGGGCCGTC
>CAZOUC010000319.1:0-3860 GCA_964582825.1 uncultured Enterobacteriaceae bacterium
GGCCGGGTTCGGACGCGGTGACGCGGCCGGCACCGGCCAGGGGCAGTGCGGCAAGGCCCGCCAGCAATCGGCGGCGAGACAGGCCGGTGGCAGGTCGGGTCATCGCTGGTCCGGCAGGTTCAGCAGGCCCTCACCCTAACTGCCCACGCGGCCGAGTACCAGAAATCGGTTTCCGTGGTTCGTGATCGGTTTTTCCGAATTGCACCACACAGGTTTGCCGGTCACGATCCGCACATGGCGCGAAGTTTCGTCACGCTTGCTGCTGCCTGTCCGCAGCCGGCCCCGTTGCCGCGCGACCATCTGACAAGAGCGTCCGTCCGCCATGTTTGAATCGGTATTCGTCAAGATCGGCGCCGTGGTCGGACTGGCCGCGGTCGGCGGCATGCTCGCCCAGGTGTTCAGGCAGCCGCTGATCGTCGCGTTTATCGCCGTGGGCATCCTGCTGGGTCCGTCGGTGACGGCCCTGGTCACGGCAAGCACCGAGATCGAGCTCTTTGCACGCCTGGGCATCGCCCTGCTGCTGTTCGTCGTCGGCCTCAAGCTCGACCTGCATATCATTCGTACCGTCGGTCCGGTGGCGCTCGCCTCGGGCCTCGGCCAGGTTCTGTTCACGTCGGTGGTGGGCTACCTGATCGCACTGATGCTGGGCATGTCGCCCGTCACGGCGCTCTACGTGGCGGTGGCGCTGACCTTCTCCAGCACCATCATCATCGTCAAGCTGCTGTCCGACAAGCGCGAGATGGACACCCTGCACGGCCGCATCGCCGTGGGTTTCCTGATCGTACAGGACCTGGTCGTGGTGCTGGTCATGATCGGCCTGACGGCCTTCGGCCAGGGGGGGAGCGGCGCCACCCTGGGCTGGCAGGCCCTGGGCATCCTGCTGAAGGGTACGGGCATCCTGCTGAAGGGTACGGGCATGCTGCTGGCGGTGGCGCTGCTGATGCGCTACGTCCTGCCTCCGCTGCTGCGACGGATCGCGCATTCCTCGGAGCTGCTGATGCTGTTCGCGATCGCCAGTGCGATCCTGGGCGGCGCCGCCGGCGATGCGCTTGGTTTCAGCAAGGAGGTCGGCGCTTTCCTCGCCGGCGTCGCCATCGCCTCGACGCCCTACCGTGACCAGGTCGCGGCGCGCATGGTCAGTCTGCGTGACTTCCTGCTGCTGTTCTTCTTCATCGAACTCGGCTCGACCCTCGACCTGAGCACCCTCGGCAGTCAGCTCGGCGCGGCCCTGCTGCTGTCGGTGTTCGTGCTGGTCGGCAACCCCCTGATCGTAATGGCAATCATGGGCTACATGGGCTACCGGCGCCGCACCGGATTTCTCGCCGGCCTGACCGTGGCGCAGATCAGCGAGTTCTCGCTGATCCTCGCCGCTCTTGGTCTGAGTCTCGGCCACCTGCAGGCGGAAACCGTCGGGCTGATCACCCTGGTCGGCCTGATCACGATCAGCGCATCGACCTACATGATCCTGTACTCGCACCTGCTGTACGAGCGGCTCGGGCCCTTGCTGGGCATCTTCGAGCGCGGGATTCCCTACCGGGAGCCGGAAGGCCCCGCCGACGAGAACGACGAGCTCGACGTGCTGCTGGTGGGACTCGGTCGCTACGGCGCGGCCCTGGCCAGCAAACTGCGCGAGAGCGGCTGTCGGCTCCTGGTGCTGGATTCGAATCCGGACACGGTTCAGCGACACGCCGAGGACGGCTTCCTGGTCCACTACGGCGACGCCGAAGACCCGGAGTTCATCGCGGCCCTGCCTCTATCCCGGGTGCGCTGGGTGGTCAGTGCGATCCGCGATCCGGGCGTCAACCGCGTACTCATCAACAGCCTGCGCTCGCAGGGTTACCAGGGCCGGATCGCCATAGCGACCTCGCGTCACCCGACGGGACCCGAACTCGACAGCACCGGGGTCGACATGATACTGACACCGTATGCCGACGCGGCCCGCGATGCCGCGAACCGGATCACCTCAGCCCTCGCCGGGCCGACACGAGGAGGCCAGGAATGAAGCGCTTCAAGCACATTCTCTACGTCTACGAGGATTCGGCGCCGCAGCAGGCTGCAGCGCTCGGCCGGGCCGCGACGCTGGCGGGCAACAACCAGGCACAGCTGACGATCATCGACGTGGTCGAGGAAATCCGGGCCGGCGCGACCACCCTGCCGGGCGGGCCAAGCTCGGCCGAGTTGACCGCAGCGCTGCAGACAGAACGCCGCCGGGAAATCGAGACGCTCGCTGCCGCCCACGGGCGAGGCCTGGACATCGACATCCGGGTGCACACCGGTCCGCGTTTCCTGGAAGTGATCCGCACGGTGCTCCGCGACGGTTACGACCTGGTCATCAAGGCTGCCGAGAACCCGGACTGGGTGGACCGCCTGTTCGGCAGCGACGACATGCACCTGCTGCGCAAGTGTCCCTGCCCGGTGTTCCTGCTGCATCCCGAGGCGCATGACGAGTGCCGGCGCATCCTGGCGGCGGTCGATTTCGATCCCGATGGCGACGACGCGGACCAGCGGGCACTGAACGAAGAAATCCTGCGCCTGGCCGGCTCGCTCGCCCTGGCCGAGCTCGCCGAATTGCGCCTGGTGCACGCCTGGGACGCCCCCGAGGCCGGCCTGGTCGGCCTGTGGGCCGATGACCACGAGGGCGCCGAAGCGGCCTACGTGCAGGGGCAGCGCATGCGCCACTACGACGGCATGGAGCACATCAAGCGGCAGCTCGAGCAGTTGCTCGGCGACGACGCCTACGAGTACCTGTCACCAAGGGTCCACCTGCCGCAGGGTGCGGCGAAACAGGTCCTGCCGGCTCTGGCCCGCGAGATCGATGCCGACGTCGTGGTCATGGGCACCGTCGCCCGGACCGGCATCCCCGGTCTGTTCATCGGCAACACGGCGGAGGCGATACTCGACCAGCTGCAGTGCTCGGTACTGGCGATCAAGCCCCCGGGATTCCGCTCACCGGTCGCCGCCGACTGACGCCGCCTCAGAGAAACAGCAACAGGGCGTATATCACGCCGAGGGCGACGGCGACGCCCATCGCCGCCGGCCAGGCGGACAAGCCGTACTCGGCGCGACGGGCGACCGCCAGTACCGCCTCCGCCAGCAGGACGCTGCGCCGCAGGCCACCGTACCAGTCGTCACGGTAAGCGCCGAGGTGGCGACCCAGACGGCGCAGCACGAGCACCGCGTGCGGCAACACGATCGGGAGCAGCCAGGCGAGTCCGGCCAGGGGCAGCACCCAGAACAGGATTCCGGCCAGCGACGCGGTGCAGCTGGCGGATTCCGACGCGCAGGACAGTCGCGTCAGGCCGATGCTGGAACACAGGGCGAGCAACAGCCAGCCCGGCAAAAAGCGGCGCACGGCGCCCGGCGCGCCGACACCCGGCAGGCACACCGCCACCAGCGCCAGGCGACTGCCGAAGCCGAGCGCCAGGCAGAATTCGAGCAGGAACTCGCCGCGGTGATCGCCAAGCGCCGCCGCGGTGGCCGAGTACGAAGCGGCCGGCGCGTACTTGACCAGCAGCATGATCAGTTCCAGCAAGGCCAGGTCGCCCGCCACCAGCAGCAGGGCCACCGCCGATGCGCGCACCGGCTGCAGCGCGCCCGGCACCTGCAGCGCCAGGGCCAGCATGCCGTAGCCCAGCAGCGTGCCGCCGGCAAGAAACATCAGCAGGTCCGCCGCGAGCAGCTGGGCCAGGGCGCCCACCCAGCACAGGGCCAGGGTCAGCGCCGCGGCGCGCGAGCGCGCCAGCAGCGGACCATGCAGCAGCGCGAGCAGCAGGAACAGACCGGTCATCGCCAGGAGAAACAGGCGCGCAGGCGTATCGACGAGCAGCTGCGAACCGAGCAGCACGCCCGGCAACCGGACG
>CAZOUC010000320.1:0-3852 GCA_964582825.1 uncultured Enterobacteriaceae bacterium
CGATCGCCCAGCATTTCAAGGTGGTGCTGAAGAACGGCAGGCGCCTGAACGCGACCCTGGCGGCGCTGTCGTCGACGCGCGACCTGGCCCTGCTCAAGGTCGACGGCGTGCGCACGCCGGCCCTCGACGTCGCCGCGGCGGTGCCGGCGCGCCAGGGCGAGCGGGTGTTCTCGCTGGGCAGCCCGCTCGGTCAGCGCGACTCGGTGACCTCCGGGGTCGTCACCCGCGCCAGCGGCGCGGCGATCGTCACCGACGCGATGGTGCTGCCCGGCAACAGCGGCGGGCCGCTGGTCAACGAGGCGGGCCAGGTGCTGGGCGTGAACACGCAGAAGCTGATGGCCGGCAGCGCGCCCGGCTCGGAGGGTTTCGGTTCGGCGATCGCGGTGGCGCTGCTGCACGAGGAGTTCGCCGCCTGGCTGCGCTGAGCGCGCGGGTTCAGGCGGAGATGCGGTTCTTGCCGGCGCGCTTGGCCTCGTTCAGGCGCAGGCTGGCGCGGGCGATGAAGGCGTCCTGGTCGGCGTCCCGATCGCCCAGCTCGGCGACGCCGCCGCTGACGGTGACGCGGATCGTGTCGCCCTCGTGGGTCGGGATGCCGCGCTCGGCCGCGCTGACGCGGATCCGCTCCACGACCTGCAGCGCTTCCTCCTTGGTCGTGTTCGGCATCACCACGCAGAATTCCTCGCCGCCGTAGCGCGCCACCCAGTCGACGCTGCGGATGGTCTGCCGCAGCACGTCGGCCAGCACCCGCAGCGCGGCGTCGCCGGTGGTCACGTTGTAGTTCTTGTTGATGTTGCCGAAATCGTCGGCGTCGAGGATGCACACGCTCAGCGGCGTGCCGTGCTTGCGGGCGTTGTCGATCTCGCGCTTCATGCGTTCGTCGAAGCTGCCGCGGTTGTTCAGGCCGGTGAGCGGGTTACACTCGGCCAGTTCGCGGAAGTGCCGGTGCATGCGCCGCGTCTTGTAAGCGACCTTGTCGGCGATGCGCTCGAGCTCGACGCGGGTCTCGTGCTCGAGGTGCAGCAGGCTGACCGGCAGGTCCAGCAGTCGCGCCTGCTGCTGCAGTTCGGCCCAGGTGCAGCTGCGGTTGCGCCCGTTGGCCTTGGCGGCGATCAGGCAGCGCTCGGCGTCGTGCATCAGGCTCTCGATGCGCGCGTCGCCGTGCCCGCTGGCGACGCCGATGGACACGGTGATCGGGCGGGAGCCTTCGCGGTCGGCGAGGGCCGCGGCGGCGCTCAGTCGCAGCGCCTCGGCGAGAATCTTGGCGGCGGGCCCGGTGGCCTGGAGGGCGACGGCGAATTCGTCGGGCCCGACGCGGCCGACCAGCACATCGGACGGCAGCTCGCTGGCGAGCACCCGGGCGAGCTGCGCGATCTCGCGCGAGAGCCGGCCGCCGCGGCGCTGCACCGAGTCGATGTCGATGAGCAGTACCGAGATGGCCTCTTCGGGACCGGCGTGGCGGATCAGGTCGCGAGCCGCGATGTCGAATTCCAGCCGGCTGAGCAGGCCGGTGGCGGGGTCGGAGCCGCGGTTGCGCATCGTGAGGGTCCCCCTGCGTCCACCTCCGAAAGGCTATCGGACCCGGGCCCGGATTACATGGCCCAGTTGCATCACGCCGGCGGTGCCGGTCGCGTCAATAGACGAGATCCGGGGCGTCGAAGTTCTTCCAGATCTTGTAGTAGCGCGCCGCGACCGGCTGGCCGTCCCGCAATGCCGGAATGTAGGGCCCCTTCATCATGTATTGCTCGATGAATTCCTCGCAGGGCCCGAGCACCAGGTCGCCCTTGCCGATCTCGAATGCGGTGGCCTGCCCGGCCGGGTCGACGTCGACGCGGCCCCAGGCCTTGAAGCGCCGCTTGTGCTCGCGGCAGCCGATCGAGGTCTCCATGTTGGTCAGGGCGTAGCGCTGGACACCGGTGTACCCGGTGCCGAGCTCGCCGCGGTTGTGGTCGTGGTGCAGGTACAGGTCGACCTGTTCCTGCCGGTCCTTGCGCTGGTAGTGCACGGCGAACTGCATGATCACGGCGACCGGCTCGCCGTCGACGGTGGCCGCGGCGACCGCGGAGTCCTTGGCGGCGTTGAAGGTCTCGCGCACGAAGGAGCGCCGGTACGGCTCCGGCGCGTAGCACTGCAGGCTCGCCATCACCGACTCGGTATTGATCACCGAGTCGCAGCGCACCAGGAAGTCGATGTCTTCGCGCCCGCCCGGGAAGTCGATCTTGTCGAGTACGATCCGCTTGTCCTTGAACTGCGCGGCGGTGAAGCTCGGCGTCAGGTCGAGGGCGAACAGCGGTGTCGCCACCGTCGCCACCAGGGCGAACAGGATCGGGTTCAGGCGGGTCTGGCGCATCGGCAGGGGTCCTTGTCGTGTGCTGCGACGAAACGTCGCCGGGCGGCGCTAAAGGTGGCACAGTGCGGCCCGGAATGACAGGTCCGGGGGCGTTTGCTCCGACAGAGCGCCGCCCCGCGTCGGTAAAGCGCCGTCGTCAGCCGTCTTGACGCAGGGCGTCGAGCGCGACCGTCTCGCGGAGGGCCAGCTCGCCGGCCGCATCGCGGACCTCGATGACGACGGTCGCCTCCGCGCCGCTGCGATCGATGCGCAGCAGGCCGAAATTGTCCCCGCGGAAGTTGTCCGGCGTGGTCCGGTACGGGTTGGGCTCATCGAGGCCGATCGCCGAGTTCATGCCGCTGGTGGTCAGTTCGATGAGCGGGTAGCCGGCGTGCTCGGCCGGCAGGCGGGAGATTTCCGCGAGGTGGCGGTCGCCGCTGACCAGCACCACGCCGTTCGCCGCCGTGTCGCGGATCAGCCGGAACAGGCGCTCGCGCTCGCGCGGGAAGTTGCCCCACTTTTCAAAGCAGTGGCGGTCGGGTATCACCTGGATGCTCGAGGCGATCACCCGCAGCCCGGCCGGTTCGCGCAGTTGCTGCTCGAGCCAGCGCCACTGCGCCTCGCCGAGCACGCTGGCCGTCGGGTCCTCGTTGGGCAGGTAGCGCTTGTTCGGGCACTGCGCATTGGTCTCGCCGGCCAGCAGCGGGGTGCGGAAGCTGCGCGTGTCGAGCAGCAGCAGCTGGATGCGGTCGGGCCCCTCGCCGAGGTAGCGCACGGCGTAGATGCCCTCGCGCCCGCGCATCGGGTCGTCGTCCGGGATGGCGAAGAAGTCCATGAAATGACGCTTGGCGGCGTCCTTGTGCGGGTATTCGGCGCCGCCGTCGTTGACGCCGTAGTCGTGGTCGTCCCAGGTGGCGAAGATCGGGACCGCGTCGCGGACCGCGCGGTAGCGGGCGTTTTCGGCCAGCGCGGCGTAGGCGACGCCGATGCGCTCAGGCTCGGGCAGGCGGGCGTAGGGGCCGTTGTCGGTGTATACGTTGTCGCCGAGGAATACGAAGGCCTCGGGGTCCTGTGCCAGCACGCTCGACCACACCGGCTGCGGGAACCACTGCTGCAGGCAGGAGCCGAAGGCCAGCGTGTCGGCGCGTGCGGCCGGCGCCGCGGCCATCAGCAGTGCATATGCAGTGCTTGCGAGAAAGCTCTTTGATAACAGCGACCTAAGCATCGGTTACGCCCCATCCTGCACCCATCTGGTCAGGATGACGTCATCGGATGAAGGCTTCGTGACTCAGCCGAGGCGGCTCGCGAGCAGGGACACGTCGGCGATCTCGAGGAACAGCGCGCGCAGCCGGGCCAGCAGCGCCAGGCGGTTGCGCCGCGTCGCCGCGTCCTCGCAGTTGACCAGCACCTCGTCGAAGAAGCGGTCCACCGGCGCCTGCAGGGCCGCCAGGCGCAGCAGGGCCTGGCGGTAGTCGGCACCGGCCAGCAGCGGCGCCAGATCGCGGGCGCAGTCGGCGACCACGGCG
>CAZOUC010000321.1:0-3849 GCA_964582825.1 uncultured Enterobacteriaceae bacterium
CCGCGGCTGCCCGAACCCGACGGCACGCGCAGAGGTATCGTCGGCACGGGTCCTGACTTGCGCCTGCTGATCGTCGGCGATTCGGCGGCCGCCGGCGTCGGTGCGGCGCACCAGGACGAAGCGCTGCTCGGGCAGTTGCTGGCGCTGCTGCGACCGCACTACCGGGTACAGTGGCGGCTGCTCGCCGAAACCGGCACCCGTACCGGCGACTGGCTGGAGCGGCTCGCCGTGCTGCCCGGCGAACGCTGGGACGTGGTACTGACCTCGCTCGGCGTCAACGACGTCACGGCGCTGGTACCCCTCGATCGCTGGTTGCGACAGCAGGCACGGTTGCGCCGGCTGCTGCGCGAGCGCTTCGGTGTCAGCCGGCTGCTGATCTCGGGCCTGCCGCCGCTGCACGGCTTCCCGGCGTTGCCTCAGCCGCTGCGCTGGCACCTCGGCGGACGGGCCACGCAGTTCGACCGTGCGCTGCGCCGCGCGCTTGCCGCCGAGCCGGACTGCCATTACCTGGACCTGCGCTTCGCCGAGGACCTCAGCCTGATGGCCGCGGACGGCTTCCACCCCGGCCCCGGCGTGTATCGTGAATGGGCCCGCTTCGCCGCGGAACGGATCCTCCGGGACGCCCACCCGGCCAACGCCGATCCTGGCAATCCTACCGATTTCCCGACCGCGGCTTGCAATGAGCGGACGTCGGAGTAGTATCGCGGGGTCGCCTGAGCATCCGGCGCCGAGGGATCAGACATGAACAGCTATCGCAAAGGTATCTTCAGCTCGAACTGAGCGCGCGCTGACCCCCGTCTCACGTCACGCCCGCTCGTTCCAGGAGCGGGTGCGTGCATCCCGAATTCAATGACCCGCTTCCTGGTTGCGCCCGTGATGCCGCGTACGTCGTGGCCGGAAAATAAGGAAGCAGGACCATGTCCGCACATGCCCAAGGACGCAGCCTCTGGTCGATTACCGCCGGCCATAGACTGAAATACGCCAGCGCCGTCGTCGCAATGGCGCTGGCCAGCCTGTGCCTGTTCGCGGCACCGCTGCTCGGCAAGTACGCGATCGACGTGATCGTCGAGCGCGATCTTGGCCTGGCGCCGGACCCGCTGGCTGCGCTGACGCGCAGCGTGGCCGGTGACGAAGCGTACGCCGCCTTCGTGATCCTGTGTGCGGTACTGGCGCTGGCGGCGACCGCTGTCGGCGGCGTATTCCACTTCCTGCGCGGCCTCTGGTCGGCTCAGGCTTCGGAAGGCATCGTGCGCCGCTACCGGGAAGCCCTGTACCGGCACCTGCACCACGTCGGCGCCGCCTTCTTCGACCGCGCCGACACCGGCGACCTGGTGCAGCGCTGCAGTTCCGACATCGAAACGGTACGGATCTTCCTGTCGACCGACGTGGTCGAGATCGGTCGCGCCATCATTCTCTTGCTGGTGGTCACACCGATCCTGTTCTGGATGAATCCGGGCCTGGCCGCGCTGTCGCTGTGCCTGATGCCGTTCCTGGTGGTGTTCGCCTATGTCTTTTTCGTCCGGGTGCAGCGCGTGTTCCTGGTCACCGACGAGGCCGAGGGTGCGATGACGGCCGTGATGCAGGAGAACCTGACCGGCATCCGCGTGGTGCGCGCCTTCGCGCGCCAGCGCTACGAGGTCGACAAGTTCGCCGCGCACAACCGGCGCTTCCGCGACCTGAATTTCCGGCTGATCCGCCTGCTCGGCGTGTACTGGTCGCTCAGCGACCTGTTCGCGATGCTGCAGCTCGGCATCGTGCTGATCGCCGGGGCGCACTTGATGATGCAGGACCAGCTCAGCGTCGGCAGTCTGTTCGCGTTCATGACCTACGTGGCCATGATCATCTGGCCGGTACGTCAGCTCGGCCGCGTGCTGACCAATACCGGGAAGGCGATCGTGTCCCTGGGGCGCATCGACGAGGTGCTCCGTGAACCCGAGGAAAGCGCCGATGCCAGCGTGCCGGCGCCGCGCGCCGACGGCGCCATCGATATCGAGGCGCTCGACTTCGCCTACGAGCCCGGCGCCCCGGTACTGCGCGGACTGAGCCTGCAGGTGCCGGCCGGCCAGACCCTGGCCATCGTCGGCGCACCCGGCTCGGGCAAGTCGACCCTGATCCGCCTGCTCCTGCGCCTGTATCCCTACGAGCAGGGCAGCATCCGACTGGACGGCCACGAATTGCGCCAGGTGAACCGCCAGTGGCTGCGCCAGCAGATCGGCGTCGTGCTGCAGGATCCCTTCCTGTACTCGCGCAGCATCGAGGACAACCTCCGCGTTGGCCGCCCCGACGCCGGCCGCGACGCGCTCGAGCGCGCCTGCGTCGATGCAGCCGTACACGACTCGATAATGGGTTTTCCGGCCCAGTTCGACACCCGCGTCGGCGAGCGCGGCGTGACCCTGTCCGGCGGCCAGCGCCAGCGTCTCGCCCTGGCGCGGGCTCTGCTCAAGGACCCCCCGATCCTGGTGCTCGACGACTCCCTGTCGGCGGTCGACTCCGGTACCGAGCGCAGAATCCTGGACGCCCTCGAACGGCGCAAGGGGCGGCACACGACGATCGTGATCGCTCACCGCCTGAGCTCGATCCGCCACGTCGACCGGGTGATCGTGCTCGCCGAGGGTCGCGTCGTGCAGGACGGAACACACCGGGAACTGGCCGCCGCGGACGGGCCGTACCGGCAACTGAACGAACTGCAGGAGGCGGTGGAGCAGCGCATCGCCGAGGACCTCGCAGAAGAACCGGTGAACTGAGCCATGGACGATTTCGACGACGACGACGGCTTCAACGAGCGCCCGGGTGGTCAAGCCCTGGTCGGCGGCCTGTGGCGGCGCCTGTTCGGCTACGCGCTGGGCTACCCGCGCGAACTGGCCCTGGTCGGCCTGTTCGCGTTCCTCGCGGCCTGCCTGGAGGTGACTTACCCGCTGATCACCCGTGCGGTGGTCGACGAGGTCGCCGCGCGCGGTGCCGATACGCGCATCACGATGTACGCCCTGCTCTACCTCGGCGTCACCGTGCTGCTCGCGCTGTGTATCGGCGGCTTCATCTGGATGGCCGGCAAGATCCGCACGCACATCAGCCACGACATCCGCCGCGACGCATTCGAGAACCTGCAGCGCCTGTCGTTCTCGTTCTTCGACCATCGCCCGGTCGGCTGGCTGATGGCGCGGATGACCTCGGACTGCGACCGGCTCGCCAACATCCTCGCCTGGGGCACCATGGACCTGATCTGGGGCCTGACGACGATGCTGGGCATCGCGATCGCGATGCTGGTGATGAACCCGAAGCTGGCACTGATCACGCTGACGGTGATCCCGCTGATCGTCTGGGTCAGCCGGGTATTCGAGCTGCGCATTCTGCGGTCGGCCCGGGAAGTGCGACGCACCAACTCGCGCATTACCGGTTCGTTCAACGAGGCGATCATGGGCGTGCTGACCAGCAAGGCCTTCGTACGCGAGCAGCACAATGCCAGGGACTTCGGCGGCCTGACGCGGGAGATGTACGACGCGTCGGTACTCAACCGGCGCCAGGCCTCGCTGTACGTACCACTGATCATCACGCTCGGCAGCCTCGCCACCGGCCTGGCCCTGGCCGCCGGCGGCTTCGACGTGCTCAGCGGCGCCATCAGCGCCGGAACCCTGGTCGCGTTCCTGGCCTACACGCGCCACTTCTTCGACCCGATCGAGGAACTCGGTCACTGGTTCGCGGAAATGCAGATGGCACAGGCCTCCGCAGAACGGGTATTGAGCCTGATCGACACCGAGGCCCAGGTGCGCGACCGCGCCGAGTCCGGCGAGCCGCTGCGCCCCGCGCCTGACCACCGCATCCGCCGCATCCAGCTGCGCCGCGTCGCCTTCA
>CAZOUC010000322.1:0-3845 GCA_964582825.1 uncultured Enterobacteriaceae bacterium
TTCGGCGGGCAGACGCCGCTCAAGCTCGCGCGGGATCTCGAGCGCGCCGGCGTGCCGATCATCGGCACCTCGTCCGATGCCATCGACCGGGCCGAGGACCGGGAGCGATTCCAGGCCATGATCCACAAGCTCGACCTGCTGCAGCCGGCCAATGCCACCGTGCGGTCGGTCGGTGAGGCGATCAGCGCCGCGCGCTCCATCGGCTACCCGCTGGTGGTGCGCCCGTCCTACGTGCTCGGCGGCCGGGCGATGGAGATCGTCTACGGCGAAGGCGAACTGGACCAGTACATGCACAGCGCCGTGCAGGTGTCGGACAAGTCGCCGGTGCTGCTGGACAACTTCCTGAATTCGGCGATCGAGGTCGATATCGACGCCGTCTGCGACGGTGAGGCGGTGGTGATCGGCGCGATCATGCAGCACATCGAGCAGGCCGGGGTGCACTCCGGGGACTCGGCCTGTTCCCTGCCGCCGTACAGCCTGCCGGCCGAGGTGCAGGACGAGATGCGCGAGATGGTGCGCAAGATGGCGGTCGAGCTCGAGGTCGTCGGCCTGATGAACGTGCAGCTCGCCTGGCAGCACGGCCGGATCTACGTCATCGAGGTCAATCCGCGCGCCTCGCGCACGGTGCCGTTCGTCAGCAAGTGCATCGGCGTGTCCCTGGCCAAGATCGCGGCGCGCTGCATGGCCGGCCAGAGCCTCGCCGAACAGGGTTTCACTGCCGAGGTGCATCCGCGTCATTACCACGTCAAGGAAGCGGTGTTTCCGTTCAGCAAGTTCCCGGGCGTCGACCCGATCCTCGGTCCGGAAATGAAATCGACCGGCGAGGTGATGGGCGTCGGCGACAGCTTCGCCGAGGCCTATGGCAAGGCGCAGATGGCGGCCAGCGACGAGATTCCGACCTCGGGACTGGCCTTCCTGAGCGTGCGCGACGCCGACAAGGAAGGCATCGTCGACGTCGCCATGGAGCTGACCGAGCTCGGTTTCCGCATCATCGCGACGCGGGGTACCGCCAGGCGCATCAGCGAGGCCGGTATTCCGGTGCAGGCCGTGAACAAGGTCGCCGAGGGGCGACCGCACATCGTCGACATGATCAAGAACGACCAGATCGACCTGATCGTCAACACCACCGAGGGCCGCCAGGCGATCGCCGATTCGGCCGAGATCCGCGCCAGCGCCCAGGTGCACGACGTCTACTACACGACCACCCTGGCCGGCGGCGAGGCCGTGTGCATGGCCCTTCGATCCGGCGGTGAAATCAAGGTACGCTGCCTGCAGGAGTTGCACAGGGAGCTGAGTCGATGAGCACCACGGTACCGATGACCGTCGAGGGCGCCGAGGCCCTGCGCGCCGAACTCGACAAGCTCAAGAAGGTCGAGCGACCGCGTATCAGCAAGGCGATTGCCGAAGCGCGTGAACACGGCGATCTCAAGGAAAACGCCGAGTACCACGCCGCGCGGGAGCAGCAGGGGCTCGTCGAGGCGCGCATCCGCGACATCGAAGGCAAGCTGTCGCACGCCCAGATCATCGACATCCGCAGGATTCCCGAGGGCGACAAGGTCATCTTCGGCGTGACCGTGGACCTGATCGACGTCGACTCGGGAGAGGGCAGGTCCTACCGCATCGTCGGCGAGGACGAAGCCGACGCCAAGGCGAACCGTATTTCGGGCGTGTCGCCGCTGGCCCGCGCGCTGATCGGCAAGGAGGTCGGTGACGTGGTGGTGGTCAAGGCGCCCGGCGGCGATATCGAGTACGAGATCGACAACGTCCGCCACCTCTGAGCGCGCCGGGGCGCCCGGCTCAGACCGGGTGGCGGGCCAGGTTGGACTTGCGCGGATCCGCGTCCGGGTTGCGTCGGTAGATCAGCGCCACCTTGCCGATTTCCTGCACCAGTTCCGCC
The DNA here is from genome assembly GCA_964582825.1 of uncultured Enterobacteriaceae bacterium. GTDB lineage: Bacteria > Pseudomonadota > Gammaproteobacteria > Pseudomonadales > UBA5518 > CAZOUC01. Next base: position 1,898 of record CAZOUC010000322.1, read on the forward strand.
TCGTGGCGCGCGCACAGTTCGCGCAGTGTGCTGCGGCGCAGCGCGCGGTCGTCGATCGCAAGCTTGACCTTGAGCAGTTCGTGATCGGTGAGCGCGATTTCCAGTGCCTCGTCGACGGACTCGCTAAGGCCCTTGCCGGCCACGGTGACGACCGGCTGCAGCCGGTGGCCGATCCCGCGCAGGGTCTTCTTGTCGGCATTGCTCAGGGTCATGGCAGGTCCCGGTGACGGAGCCCGGAGTATAGCGCGGGCGCCTGTGGCATGCTGCGGCGGACCGGGCCGCGGTGAGAATGACGGAGCGTCGATGGGAAAGAGCAAGAGCAGCAAGCGCTGGCTTCGCGAGCACCACGGCGATGCCTACGTGCAGCGTTCCCGGGCCGACGGCTATCGATCAAGGGCGAGTTACAAGCTGATCGAGATTCTCGATCGCGACCGGGTGATCGAGCCCGGCATGGTGGTCGTAGACCTGGGAGCGGCACCCGGTGGATGGAGCCAGGTAGCGGCCGAGCGCGTCGGCGATCGTGGCTTTGTTCTGGCCACCGATCTGCTCGCCATGGACGCCATTGCCGGGGTCGAGTTCATTCAGGGCGACTTCACCGAGCAGGCCGTGCTCGACGGCCTGCTCGCGGCGCTCGGCGACCGCCGCGCCGACCTTGTAATGTCGGATATGGCGCCCAATATGAGTGGCATTCGCAGCGCCGACCAGGTGCAGGCGATGTATCTGGCCGAACTGGCCTACGACCTGGCGACGCGATGCCTGAAACCGGGCGGCGATTTCCTGGTCAAGGTGTTTCAGGGCGAGGGATTCGACACCTACCTCGCCACCCTGCGCCGCGCTTTCCGGCGCGTGCAGGTGCGTAAGCCCGGGGCCTCGCGGGCCCGGTCACGCGAGCAGTATCTGCTGGCGCGCGACCTGCGCGAGATGTGAGGCGGCGGTGAATGGTGTTATGGTTATCGACCGGCCGGTGCGTTTCGGCGAACTGATGGCGCGCCGCGACGTCTGAACAGTACTGGGCTCGCAAGAGGTTTGCGGGCTGCGACGAGGGCACGACATTGAACGACATGGCCAAGAACCTGCTGCTGTGGCTGATCATCGCCGCGGTGCTGTTGACGGTCTTCCAGAACTTCAACATGGAACCCCCGCGGGAGCAGCTGAACTACAGCCAGTTTCTCGAAGAGGTGCAGTCGGACCGCGTGAACAAGGTCGTCATCGACGGCCTGAAGATTCACGGCGAGCGCATTGACGGCAGCCGCTTCGAGTCGATCCGGCCGCAGGTGACCGACACCGGCCTGATGGGCGACCTGCTCGACCACGACGTCATCGTCGAAGGCCGTCAGCCCGAACGACAGAGCCTGTGGACGCAGCTGCTGGTCGCGTCCTTCCCGATCCTGATCATCATTGCCGTGTTCATGTTCTTCATGCGCCAGATGCAGGGCGGCGCGGGCGGCCGTGGCGGCCCGATGAGCTTCGGCAAGAGCAAGGCCAAGCTGCTGTCCGAGGACCAGATCAAGACCACCTTCGCCGACGTCGCCGGGGTAGAGGAAGCCAAGGAAGACGTGCAGGAACTGGTCGAGTTCCTGCGTGACCCGAGCAAGTTCCAGCGCCTCGGCGGCCGCATTCCGCGCGGCGTGCTGATGGTCGGCAATCCCGGCACCGGCAAGACCCTGCTGGCGAAAGCCATCGCCGGAGAAGCCAAGGTGCCGTTCTTCTCCATCTCCGGTTCGGATTTCGTCGAAATGTTCGTCGGTGTCGGTGCGTCGCGGGTCCGCGACATGTTCGAGCAGGCGAAGAAACAGGCCCCGTGCATCATTTTCATCGACGAGATCGATGCGGTCGGTCGTCACCGCGGCGCCGGTCTCGGCGGCGGCCACGACGAGCGCGAGCAGACCCTGAACCAGCTTCTGGTGGAGATGGACGGCTTCGAGGGCAACGACGGCGTGATCGTCAT
>CAZOUC010000323.1:0-3842 GCA_964582825.1 uncultured Enterobacteriaceae bacterium
GCGCGCGCCGTCGCGCAGGCCGAGCACGGCGCCCTGCGCGCCGTGCAAACCGTCGATGGGCGCCGGATCGAAGCCGAACGATTCGTGATGGCCTGCGGGCCCTGGCTCGACCGGGTGTGTCCGGACGCCATGAGCGGCCGCCTGTTCGTGACGCGCCAGGAAGTGCATTACTTCGCAGCGGACCCGGCCGACACCGGGCGCCTGCCCGTCTGGGCCGATCTGCCCTTCTACGGCCTGCCCGACCTCGAGGGCCGCGGCTTCAAGGTTGCCGACGACGCACACGGCCCGGCACTCGATCCCGACACGGCGGACCGCCGGGCCAGCGAGGCAGGAGAGATGCGGGCGAGGGAATTCCTGGCGCGGCGTTTTCCGGCCATCGCCGAAGCGCCGCTCAGCGAGACCCGGGTGTGTCAGTACGAGAACAGCTCGGACGGCAACCTGCTGATCGACCGCCACCCGGGATTCGACAACGTCTGGCTCGCCGGCTGCGGTTCAGGGCACGCCTTCAAGCTGGGCCCCGCGGTCGGCACGCACGTAGCGGACCTGGTGGCCGGACGCAGCGCGCCCCGCGCGCCCTTTCTGCTGGGCTCCAAGCAGACGCGCCCCGATCGTGCCGTGCAGTAAGCCCCGGGCGACCCTCGTCGCTGGCCCTGACGCGGGCTTCGTGCGAATGTCCCGAAGCGGGCGACACCGGATCGAGTGAACGCGATGATCGAAGGCTCCTGCCACTGCGGCGCGGTTCGCTGGTGGTTTCACGGCACACCGGACTCGGCGACGGCCTGCAACTGCACGGTCTGCCGCCGCTACGGCGTCCTGTGGGCGTACGGCTGGGACGGCGACGACGTCGAGGTCAGCGGACCGACGCGGGAGTACGTGCGCGGCGACCGCATGATCGGCTTTCACTTCTGCGGCGTCTGCGGCTGCGTGACGAGCTGGCGGTCGCTGGGTCCCGACGAGGTCCGCGGTTACCGGATCGCCGTCAACCTGCGCCTGGCGGAGCCGGAGTCGGTCGGCTCGATCCCTCTGCGTCGCTTCGACGGCCTCGACAGGTTCAGCGACCTGCCCCCGGACGGCCGCTGCGTACACGACCTCTGGTTCTGATGCCGCAGCGCGCGTCCTAGCGCACGTATTCGTAGCCGGTGTAATCGGGCCTGAGCTTCTCGTAGTGCGACTCGAGGAAGGCGACGAGGTCGATCAGCTGCTCCACGGTCATGCGGTCATTGAAATAGGGCATCGGCGATTCGCCGAGTTCACGTTCCTCGGTGGTCAGTACCGGCCGCGCCTGCGGCGCCAGGCTGTGTTGCGGGTTGGTAACCGAGGTGATCAGCTCGCCGTAGGTCTTGACCTTGATGATGCGCCCGCCGAGCTCGACATCCATGGGCTGCTCCGGGGTCCAGGCCGGCAACTCCACGCCCGCGACGCTGTGACACTCGTGGCAGCCGAAGCGCAGGAACACGTCCCGGCCGGCAGCCACGTCTCCGGCCGGCAACACCATCCCGTACCCGGAACGCGGTTCCGGCTCGCAGCCGACGAGCAGCGCGACCGTGATGATCAGCAGCAGTCCGAGCAGAAGCTGTTTCATTCCATGACCCTCCCGGGCTCTCTGTATCCAGTCTACGCCGGCGCCCGGTTGTGGCCGTTGATAATCGTCAATGCGCCCGGGCCGCCCGCGTGCTAGCGTCAAATTGCCCGTAAGGGCTGCGGTTGATCTGACGATCATTGGAGGTTGCCATGTCAATGAAAGAACTTGTGCCGTGGAAATGGGGCAAGCTTCGGCATAGCGGAACCGACCGCCCCGTAGACATCTTCCGTCGTGAAATGGAAGCGTTCCAGCGCCATATGGACCGCCTGTTCGAAGACTTCGGCGGCCACGGCTTCGGAATGCTGCAGGACTGGCAAGGCGCCGGCGAGCTGATGCCGAGCATCGACCACACCGAGGACGCCGAGGCGTTCACGATCAGCGTCGAACTGCCGGGCATGAGCGAAGACGACGTCGAGCTGACGCTCGGCGACAACCTGCTGACCATCCGCGGCGAGAAGAAGGTTGAAGAGGAAAGCAAGGACAAGGACTTCTACCGCGCCGAACGGCGCTATGGATCTTTCCGGCGCACGATCCCGCTGCCGGGTGAAGTCGATGTCGACAAGATCGACGCCCGTTTCGACAAGGGCGTGCTGACGGTTACGCTGCCCAAGAGCGCAGCCGCCATCGAGAAAGTCCGCAAGATCGACGTCAAGGCCGCCTGAGGCCGGACGCCCCTCAGCGAGCCCGCCGCTACGCGGCGGGCTTTTCTTTGTCCCGACCCGGCAGCACCAGCGTCGCGACGATCAGCAGCTGCGCGGTGTAATAGCTCACCATGATCGCCGCTCGCGACAGTGGAAACGGACCGATAAAGGCACTGACCGCGATCAGGTGATCCGAGACGAAGAACAGCAGCGCTCCGAGCACCAGCGTCCAGGCGTGGCGGGACGTCGCCGCGGCCACGGCCATCACGGACAGGGCTGCGAGGTACACGGTGCCAGGCAGCACCAGTTGGGGTGCCGCCTCCCAGTAACGCGGCAGCAGCAGCGCGTTGGTCGCCAGCACCGGCAGCAGCACCAGGGCGGCGCGCCGGCGCCAGCGGGCACCGCGCAGGAACAGCAGCGAATACAGGACCTGGGTCACCAGGAAGGCGAGCATACCGGCAACGAACAGGCGCTCCCGGTCCCACTCGAGCAACACGTCGCCGCTGGCCGAGGCCAGCAGCGCCGGTACCAGCAGCGCCCGCTCGACGCCGTCCAGGCGCAGCGCCGCAAGCAGCGCCAGCGACAGGACCGGCAGTGCCTTGAGTGTGACCAGGGCCGGGGAGGTCGGCAGCGACAGGCAGGCCAGGAAGGCGGCCGCGAAGCCCGCCGCGGCGGGCAGCAGGAACCGCGCCGGGCGGTCCATCGGCTCAGTCGCCGAACGGATCGCGCAGAACGATGGTCTCGGTCCGCTCGGCGCCGGTCGAAATGATATCGATGCCGACGCCGACCACTTCCTCGATTCGGGCGATGTAGTCGCGAGCGGCCTGCGGCAGGTCGTCGAGGCGCTTGGCGCCGACGGTCGATTGCTGCCAGCCGGGCATTTCGATGTACACCGGGTCCAGGGCCCCGTAGTCCTCGGCATCGAGCAGCATGCCGGCATCGGCGCCGCTCGCGTCGCGGTAGCCGACACAGATCAACACGCTGTCGAGGCCGTCGAGCACGTCCAGTTTGGTCAGGCACAGACCGCTGATCGAGTTGATCTGCACCACCTCGCGCATCGCCACCGCGTCGAACCAGCCGCAGCGCCGCGGCCGGCCCGTGGTGGCGCCGAATTCGTGACCGCGGCGGGCGAGGTGCAGGCCGACCTCGTCGTCGAGCTCGGTCGGGAACGGCCCGGAACCGACCCGGGTCGTGTAGGCCTTGGTGATGCCGAGGATGTAATCCAGGTACAGGGGACCGAAGCCGCTGCCGGTGGCCGTCCCGCCCGCCGTGGTATTGGAAGAGGTGACGAACGGATAGGTGCCGTGGTCGATATCGAGCAGCGCGCCCTGCGCGCCTTCGAACAGGATCGGGCGACCTTCCCGGCGCAGTCCGTGCAGGGTCGCCGTGACGTCATCGACCAGTGGCAGCAGCTGCGGCGCCAGCTCCAGGCACTCGTCGAGCTGCTGCTGGTAGTCGATCGGGCTGGCCGCGTAGTAGTTGGCCAGCATGAAATTGTGCAGCTCCAGCAGCTCGCGCAGCTTGTCGGCAAAGCGCCCCTCGTGCGCCAGGTCGCCGAGACGCAGGCCGCGCCGGGCCACCTTGTCCTCGTAGGCCGGGCCGATGCCGCGGCCGGTGGT
>CAZOUC010000324.1:0-3840 GCA_964582825.1 uncultured Enterobacteriaceae bacterium
GGTCACCCTTTACGAGCGCGGGGACAAGCCGGGCGGCATGCTGACCTACGGGGCACCCGCCTTCCGGCTGCCCCGCGACGTGGCCGAGGCCGAGTTCCAGGCCATCCTCGATCTCGGGGTGACGCTGAAGACGGGCTGCGCTGTCGGATCGGACATCGCGATCGAGACGCTGCTCGAACGACACGCCGCGGTCCTTATCGCTGTCGGCTGCCAGGCGGGCCGAGTCGTCGGGCTTCCCGGCATGCAACTCGACGGAGTCACGCACGCTGTCGATTTCCTGCTTCGGTGCAATACGGCGAATTCCGCGCATGCGGTGCCAGGGCCCTGCGTGGTGATCGGGGGCGGAAGCGTTGCGTTCGACGCCGCCCGCAGTGCCGTGCGACGTCCGGACGCAGAAAGCCGCCACGCGGTCACGCTGGTTGCTCCCGAGTCCAGCAAACAGCTCAACGCGCCACCCGAGGAAGTCGCGCAGGCCCGAGAGGAAGGCGTACAGCTGCGGACAGGCTTCGGCGTGCGGCGCATCGTCGGCGGCTCCCGGGTCGAAGGCGTCGAGATTGCCCCGGTACTGTCCTTGTTCGATGGCGACGGCAACTTCGCCCCGGAACTCGATCCGGGCAAATCAGAGACTCTTGACGCGCGCAGCGTGATCCTGGCGGTCGGCCAGCAGGCCGAGACGTCGTTTCTCGCCGCGGTATCCGCCGTCGAGTCGGCGCCGTGGGGCGGCGTGCGGGCGGATCACCATGGCCGGACCGTACATCCCCGTATCTTTGCCGCTGGCGACGTGGCCACCGGCCCGAGGGACCTGATCGAAGCGGTGGCCTTCGGCCAGCGGGCAGCAGCGGCCATCGTGCAATCACTCGGAAGCGGGCCGGATCAGGCCATTCCACGACGGGCCATCACACCGGAGCCGGTCCCGCATGCGCCGCCGCTGTCCGAAGGTCGCCGTTACTGGAGCGGTTACGATGTCATGCCTCGTGCTGAGTTTTCGGTCACTCCCGTGGGTCAGCGCAACGCCTCTGCGGAAGTCGAACTGGCTCTTTCGACGCGGTCCGCACGACGGCAGGCGAGTCGATGCCTGCGCTGCGACGAACACCTGCAGCTGTCCGCCAATCGCTGTATCGCCTGTGGGCTGTGCGAGGACATCTGCCCCTCTGGCTGCCTGGCTCTCGAGCCTGCCGGCAACGGCGTCCAGGTGATGGTCGATGACGACCGGTGCATCCGCTGCCGGCTGTGTGTCGACCGATGCCCGGCGGACGCGCTCGATTTCTCTTTGGTGATCGCATGACCGATGGCGCCAGATTCGTCGATCGCGTCCGAACGAGCGCCGTATATCGCTCGATCTTCCGCACACCGTCCGGCGATTCGCCGCGCAGTCGCACCGAACGCACGTTCTCGAACGTTTTCCTGCACATCTACCCGGCACGGGTGCCGCGGTCGCTGCTCCGATTCAACTCGACGTACCGCCTCGGTTTCATTGCCCTGGTGCTCTACGCAATCCTGCTCATCACCGGCGTGTACCTGATGTTCTTCTACACACCGGCCATCACGATGGCCTACGGCGACATGCAGCAGCTGCGCACGAACGTCGGTTTCGGACAGCTCATGCGTAACGTCCATCGATGGTCGGCGCACCTGATGGTGCTTGTCGTGGTGCTGCACCTGATCCGGACGTTCCTGGACGGCGCCTACAAGGCCCCGCGCGAATTCAACTGGGTGATCGGGGTGCTCCTCCTGGCCGTGACCCTTGCCTATTCATTCACCGGGTACCTGCTGCCCTGGGATCAGCTCTCCTACTGGGCGGTTCGCGTCGGCTCCGACCTCATCCAGTACGTTCCGGGAGCCGGCGGAGCGCTGCGCGGCTTCGTACTCGGAGGCGACAGCATCGGCCAGCCGACACTGCTGCGCTTCTACGTGCTGCACATTGCGGTGCTCACCGGGGCATTCCTGGGACTGCTGGCGGTTCACCTGTGGCGGATCCGCAAGGATGGCCTGGCCCTGGCGCCGTGGCGGACCGGCCCGTCAGCAAGCGATAGTGACCGTTCCGAATCGGCGGACGGGACCAGACGTCGGAGTCTGGGTACCGTGCCGGTCCCGCCGGAACGCGCCAAGCTGCGCGCACCGGAAGACGAGGTCTTCAGCTCGCCTTACCTGATCGTCCGTCACCAGGTCGTCGCGCTGGCCACCATCGCCCTGTGCATCGCTCTCGGCATCGCGTTCGAAGCCCCGCTGCGCGAAATGGCGAACCCCAACCTGACTCCGGAGCCGGCCAAGGCGCCCTGGTATTTCGTCGGCTTCCAGGAGCTGCTGGCGCACTTCGACCCGGTCGTCGCCGGCGTGCTGGCACCCGCGGTGCTGTTCACGGCCTTGCTGATTCTTCCCTATGTCGATCGCAATCCGCATCGACATCCGAAATCACGCCAACTGGCCCGGTACACGTTCATGCTGGTTGTTCTTTCGCTGTTCGTGTTGACCGTGCTTGGTGCGCTGTTCCGAGGGCCGGGTTGGGTTTTCGTCCTGCCCTGGGAGCATCTCTATTTTGAACCGTAGCGATTCAACGAAGCGGAGCGGCTGGTGAACAAAGAAATCGACAGCGAAGAACTGGACAGGAAGCGTCGCGACCTGCTGGTCGGCGCCTGGAAAGTGGGCGGAGTCGTTCTCCTGGCCGAGGGCGCCTGGATCAGCCTGGCGATTCTCGAACCGCTCGAAGGCACTGCCGCAGGCGCTCGGCTGGTCTTCGACCCACCCGAGGCGTTTGCCGATACATCGGCAACCTACGTGCCCACGGGGCGCTTCTACATCACCAAGGTGAAAGGCGAGCTGTTCGCGCTTTCCCAGGCCTGCCCGCACCTCGGTTGCAGCGTCCCGTTCTGCGAGGCATCGGGACGCTTCGAGTGCCCGTGCCACGGCTCGAAGTACAATCTCGCCGGAGAGTGGTTGGAGGGGCCTTCGCCGCACGGCATGAATCGACACCCGCTGACCATCGAAGAGGATCGGGTGGTGGTCGATACCGGGCAGTTGGAACCGGGTCCGCCGCTCGGCCAGCGTGATTACGCCACCCCTCCGCGCGGCGGGTCCTGCGCGCCGCAAGCCTGAGAGGATCCGCATGCGTACGCCGACCCTGCTCGACCGCGCCGAGGACTTACGGCATCTCGACCGCCACCGCGTCGGCGGGCTGATGGTCATGGCGGCGCTCATCGTCGCATTCCCGATCTACTCGATTCTCGAGCCCGCACGCCTGGAGGCCGCTCGCGCCGAGATTCGCGCGGAGAGCATCGACCTCGGGCGTGAACTCTACACGGAGCACTGCGCGTCCTGCCATGGAGAAGAAGGTCTCGGCGGTGGCATGGGTCCCACGCTCGCATCCCTGGAGTTCCTCGGCTCGGTGACCGACCGGCAGATGCAATGGCTCATCGCCGCCGGCAGCCCGGGGACGAGCATGCCCGCCTACTACATCGATTTCGGCGGCCCGCTCACGGATGAGGAGCTCAACCGTCTGGTCGTGTTCCTGCGCTCGCTCGAGGAATCGGCGGCAAGCGTCCCCTGCTGGCGCAGCGGAATCCTGGTTCCCCTGCCCGGCCCGTTCGAAGACGATGACTCCACGACGGTGCAGGTCGTCGAGTGTGAGTCGCCGGGTACGTTTGATGTCGCGGGCGCTTACGACACGATGCAGCTATACCAGGAGCAGTGCGCCGACTGCCACGGAGTCGACGGCAAGGGCACCGAGATCGCCGGCTCCCTTCGCCCGATGCCGTTTCCGTTCGACAAGGATCTGGCGGCCCTCCGGCAGATCACCCGCGACGGCCTGGACGGCACGTCGATGCTGGGCTTCGCCCTGGAGCA
>CAZOUC010000325.1:0-3823 GCA_964582825.1 uncultured Enterobacteriaceae bacterium
AGAGCGAGCTCTACGCGCTGATCGGCCAGCTGCGAGAACGGCGCGGCTGCGCCGTGCTGCTGGTGTCGCACGACCTGCACCTGGTGATGGCGGCCACCGATACCGTGATCTGCCTGAACCGCCACGTCTGCTGCCAGGGACACCCGGAATCGGTCAGCAGCGACCCGGCCTACCTGCAACTGTTCGGCGATCGCCGGCACGGCGCCCTGGCCGTGTACGCGCACCACCACGACCACCACCACGACCTGCACGGCGACGTACGACCGCCCGGCGGTGACGACGATGCTTGATCTGCTGCTCAAGCCGCTGCTCGGCGGCATCGGCCTGGCGCTGCTCGCCGGCCCGTACGGCTGCCTGCTGATCTGGCGGCGCCTGCCCTTTTTCGGCGACACCCTGGCGCACGCCGCGCTGCCGGCCGCGGCGCTGGCGGTGTGGCTGCACATCGACCTGACCCTGACGATCGTCGCCGGTGGCCTGTTTGCCGCCACGCTGCTCACCGTGCTCGAGCGCCGCGCCCAGGTGCCCACCGACACCCTGCTGGCGGTGGTCGCGCACTGCTCGCTCGCGCTCGGCATCGTCGCCATCAGCCTGCGGGACGGCGGCGGCCAGGACCTCGAGCGCCTGCTGCTCGGCGACCTGCTTGCCGTACAGGCCGGCGACCTCGCCTGGATCGCCGTCACCGTGCTCGGCCTCGGTGGCCTGCTGCTGGCCTACTGGCGGCCCTGGCTGGCGATCATCGTCAACGAGGAACTGGCGCGTATCGAGGGCCTGCCCGTGGCGCGCCTGAAACTGCTCAACCTGTTCGCGACGGCGATCCTTATCGCGATGGCGATGAAGGCGGTCGGTGTGCTGCTGGTGGCGGCGCTGCTGATCCTGCCGCCGGCGGCGATGCGCACCCACGCGCGCTCGCCCGAGGCGATGGCGATCGGCGCATCGCTGATCGGCGTCGTCAGCGTCACGCTCGGGCTGGCGCTGTCCTGGGTCTGGGATTCGCCGGCCGGGCCGTCGGTGGTGCTGTGCGCCGGCGTGCTGTTTCTGATCAGTCTGCTGCTGCCGGCGCAATCGTCCTGGGACGGCCGGCGTCAGTAGGTGCGCATGATCGCCGCGAGCGTCTCGGCCAGGCGCTCGGCTTCATAGGGCGGCTTGATCAGGCCCATGTACTGGCCCTGCGGATTGAGCAGCACCAGCTGCGCGCTGTGGTCGACGAGATAGTTCTCGTCGTCGCCAGGCGCCTTGCGGAAGGCGATGTTCAGTGACGTGGCGAAACGGTGCACGTCGAGGAACTCGCCGGTCAGGCCGCGGAACGTCGGATCGTAGAAGGCCACGTAGTCGTTCAGGCGCTCCGGCGTGTCGCGTGCCGGATCGACGCTGACCATCGTCACCTGCGGGGTCGGCGCGCCGCGTTCTTCGAGCGCCTCCATCGTGCGGCCGAGGGTCGCCATCGTCGTCGGGCAGATGTCCGGGCAGAAGGTGAAGCCGAAGAACAGCAGGTCCCACTGGCCCGCGAAGGCGCTGCCGTCGAAGGCCTCGCCCTGCTGGTCGACGAGTTGTGCTGCCGGCATGGGCCGGGGCGTGTCGAACACCAGGGCGCCGCGGGCGCGCAGCCAGTTCGGGTCCAGGCGGTCCGGGTTGTAGAACTGCTGCACGAACAGGCCCACGAGCAGGGCCATGACGGCAACGAGGGCGGCGACGGTGATCCAGATGCCGCGGCGCTGGGCGGTGTCGTTCATGAGCCTCCGGTAACGAGAACCTGGGTGGCGCGCGGGAACAGGTAGTGGTCCGCGAGCATCACCACGAACAGGGCCATCAGGTAGATGATCGAGTAGCGGAAAGTCTCGATCGCCGCGCGGCGGTTGCGGCCGATCAGCAGCAGCACCGCCCAGTACAGGAAGCCGGCGCCGAACACGATCGCGCCGAGCAGGTACAGGGGCCCGCTCATGCCGGTGGCGAACGGCAGCAGGCTCACCGCGAACAGGATCAGGGTGTACAGCAGGATGTGCACGGCCGTGTGGTGGTTGCCGTGCGTCACCGGCAGCATCGGGATGCCGACCTTGGCGTACTCGTCCCGCCGGTGAATCGCCAGCGCCCAGAAGTGCGGCGGCGTCCAGGCAAAGATGATCAGCACCAGCAGCAGGGCGTAGCCGTGCAGCTCGTTGGTGACCGCGGTCCAGCCGAGCAGCGGCGGCGCGGCGCCGGCGAGCCCGCCGATGACAATGTTCTGCGGGGTCGCGCGCTTCAGGAACAGGGTGTAGATCACCGCGTAGCCGAGCAGCGAGGCGAGCGTCAGCCAGGCGGTGAGCGGGTTGACGAACAGGATCAGGATCGCCATGCCAATGACGCCGAGCACGCCGGCGAAGGCAGCCGCGCGCACGCTGTCGACGCGACCGCGCACGATCGGCCGGTTGCGGGTGCGCGCCATCTGCGCGTCGATGCGCTGGTCGACCAGGTGGTTGATGGCCGCGGCGGAGCCGGCGCACAGGGCGATGCCGAGGTTGCCGAACACCAGCGCCTCCCACGGCACCATGCCCGGTGCGGCGAGGAGCATGCCGACCACCGCCGTCAGCATCATCAGCGCGACGACCTTCGGCTTGGTCAACTCGTAATAGTCGCGCCAGGAGACATCCTGTCGGCGGATGGCGCTGTCCATCGTGTTCATAAGCTTACCCGCGTCAGAGCCGGCGCATTGTAGCGAAATCGTTCGCCGCTGTCGGGGCCGGACCCTGTCAAATTCGACCGCTTCAGCCTTCGCGGCGTTCCCAGGAGTAGCGCATCAGGAAACGCAGGTCCTCGATGGTGTCCTTGCCCGCGTGTTCGGGCGTGTACGCCATCATCAGGAAACCGCGCGGGTCGACCAGGTAAAAGGCGCCCGCAGCGCGTGGCGGCGCGTCGCTGGCGGCCAGCAGCGCGTCCCAGGCCTGGCCGTCGACGTGCAGCCAGCGCAGGTCGCGGTGCTCGGCGTCGAGCAAGCGGCGCAGCGGCGCATCGGCGACCGGGTCGGGATCGAGGTACAGGCGCTGGACGCGGTGCGACTCCTTGCCCAGAGCCGTGCGAATCTGCCGGGTCAGCCACAGGCGCTCGGTACACTCGGCGTCGCAGTCGCCGTCGCCTGCGTACACCATCAGCCAGTCCCCGAGCACCTCGTCCGCCATCATCGGGCCCGCCTCGCCGCGGAACGCCAGACCGCGCAGGTCGACCGGCGGCGAAACCAGGTCGCCGCGGTTGGTGGTCGCGCTCGGGATACCCAGGCCGGTGAAGAACACCACATAGGCCGCGCAGATCACCACCACCGGCAGGAAGAACATCAGCAACAGGCGGCGCCGGGCGGCGCGTACCCGGGCCTCGGGAATGGCGGTCTGGTCGGTGTCGGTCATCGGGAATCCTCTGAATCCTGCCGGCGGCTGCGCCGGGAGCGGGCCGCGAGCGCGACCAGTACCGGCAGCAACGCGGCAAACGTGAACCATTGCAGGGCGTAGGCGCGGTGGGTGTCTGCCTTCATCTGCAGGTCGGGCCACTCGGCACGCAGCGCGCCGGGACTGTCGGCGTCGATACGCAGCATCACCGGCAGCAGATCCGGGGCCACGGCGGCCCGCAGGCCCGGCCAGTCCAGGGTCTGGATCACCCGCGGCCAGCCGCCGGCTGCTTCCGCGACCGGCGGCCGCGGTTCCGGCTGATAGTAGCTGGCGAGCAGGAACACCGGTCCGGGCACCCGCGGCACCTCGGGCAGGTCCGCGCGGGTCGGGCCGCCGGCAACGAAGCCGCGGTTGACCAGCACCAGGGCGCCATCGGCGCTGCGGAACGGGTGCAGGACCTCGTAGCCGACCCG
>CAZOUC010000326.1:0-3780 GCA_964582825.1 uncultured Enterobacteriaceae bacterium
GGTCCGCTTCGAACAGGCTGCGCTCGCCTTCGCCGGCGGCACCGACCATCCAGCCGCCCGCCTGCTGCAGGCGCCTCAAGGCGCGCACCAGGTTGGTGACCTGCACGATCGGCACGGTCTCGGCGGCACCGCAGGCCACCTTGCGGACCACGGGCGTGAGCGGCGCGGAGCGATCCTTCGCGATCAGCACCGCGTCGACGCCGGCGGCGTCGGCCGAGCGCAGGCAGGCGCCGAAATTGTGCGGGTCCGTCACCCCGTCGAGCACCAGCAATAGCGGCGCCTGTCCCGCGCCGGTCACCCGGTCGAGCAGCCAGGCCAGGTCGTGCAGCGAATCACCCGCGTCGATCCAGGCGATCACGCCCTGGTGAGCGCCGTCGCTCAGGCGATCGAGCTCCCGCCGCGGCAGGGTCTCCGGCTCGATCCCGGCGCGCGCGGCGAGATCGCGAATCGTCAGGATCCGGCCGTCTTCGCGCCCCTGTTGCAGGGCGAGCCGGCGCACCGTGGCTGCCCGCCGTTCGAGCAGCGCGGCCACCGCGTGAATGCCGTAGACCCGTTCCATAGCCTCAGCGGCGGCGGCCGCGGCGGCGCGCCCGTGGCGGCGGCTCGTCGAGCACGAGATCGATCTTGCGCTCGTCGAGGTCGACCCGCACGATCTGGACCCGGACACGGTCGCCGAGACCATAGACACGGCGCGACCGCTCGCCGATCAGCCGGTGCCGGCCGGCGTCGAACTGGTAGTAGTCGTTCTGCAGCGCGGATACGTGGACCAGGCCGTCGGCGTAGACCTCGTCGAGCTCGACGAACAGGCCGAAGCCGGTGACGCCGCTGATAACGCCGTCGAATCGCTCGCCGACCCGCTCCTCCAGGTACTCGCACTTGAGCCAGTTGACCACGTCGCGCACCGCCTCGTCGGCGCGACGCTCGGTCATCGAGCAGTGCTCGCCGATGGCGTGAACGTCGTGGGCCTCGTAAGGCCAGGCTCTGGCGGCCGGGATCGTTTTCATGCCCTTGGCCCGCGCCACCTGCTTGCTGTCGGCCTTGGAACGGATCACCGAGCGGATGGCCCGGTGGATCAGCAGGTCCGGGTAGCGCCGGATCGGCGACGTGAAGTGCGTGTAGGCCGGGTAGTTCAGGCCGAAGTGGCCGATGTTGTCGGCCTGGTACCGCGCCTGCTTGAGCGAGCGCAGCATCACGGACTGGATCACGTGCGCATCGGGTCGATCCGCGACGCTCCCCAGCAGGCGCTGGAAGTCTTCGGGCATCGGCTTCTCGCCACCGCCGAGGGCCAGGCCGAGCTCGCCGAGGAAGCCGCGCAGGCCGGCGAGTTTCTGCGTACCGGGTCCGTCGTGCACACGGTAGAGGGCGGTCAGCTTGTGCCGCTCCAGGAATCGCGCCGTCGCCACGTTGGCGGCCAGCATGCACTCCTCGATCAGGCGGTGCGCGTCGTTGCGCTCGACCGGCTCGACGCGCTCGATCTTGCGTTCCGGCCCGAACAGGATCTGCGTCTCCGTGGTGTCGAAATCGATGGCTCCACGACGCTCGCGGGCGTCACGCAGGACCTCGAACAGCCCGTGCAGCTGCAGCAGGGGCTTGCGCAGGCTCGCCGGAATGCCGAGCTCGGCGGCACTGTCCGGCGCTGAGAGGAAGCCGGCCACCTTGCTGTAGGTCAGTCGCATGTGGGAACGGATCACCGCCTCGAAGAACTGATAGCGGCGGATCTCCCCGCTGGCACTGATCGCCATCTCACAGACCATCGCCAGGCGGTTGACCTGCGGTTTCAGCGAGCACAGGCCGTTCGACAGCGCCTCCGGCAGCATCGGCACGACGCGGCCGGGAAAGTACACGGAGTTGCCGCGCCGCGCGGCTTCCTCGTCCAGGGCGCTGCCGGGCTCGACGTAGTGCGAGACGTCGGCGATGGCGACCCAGAGCTTGTAGCCGCCCGAGCGCGTCGGCTGGCAGCAGACGGCATCGTCGAAGTCCTTGGCGTCTTCGCCGTCGATCGTCACGAAAGGCTTGTCACGAAGATCGAAGCGGCCGGCGAAGTCGCGCTTGGCGGGCTCGTCCGGCAGCTCGCTCGCCTCTTTCTCCACGGCCTCCGGCCACCGGAAGGGAATGCCGTAGTTGCGCAGCGCCACCTCGATCTCCATGCCGGGCGCGAGGTGATCGCCGAGCACCTCGACGACGCGACCGATCGGCGACTGGTCGCCGCTCGGCTGCTTGAGGATCTCGACCGTGACGTACTGGCCGTCGGCCGCGCCGCCGGCGTCCTTTTTCGCGACGTGCACCTCGTGCAGCATGCGCGGATTTTCCGGCAACACGCGGCGCACCCCGCGTTCCACGCGCAGGCGACCGACCACCTGCACCGTATTGCGCTTGAGCACCTCGACGATCTGCGCCTCGGCACGGCCGCGCCGGTCGGCGCCGACCACCCGGGCCAGCACCTCGTCGCCATCGAACACCTTGCGCATCTGCCGGGCGTGCAGGTACAGGTCGTCACCGCCGGACTCCGGAACCAGGAAGCCGTAGCCCTCGCGGTTGGCCTCGACGATGCCGCGCACCAGACCCATGCGCTGCACAAGACCCCAGGCGCCGCGCCGGTTGTCGATGATCTGGCCGTCGCGGGCCATCGCCTTGAGGCGGCGCCGCAGCGCCTCGCGCCCCTCCTCGTCGGTCAGGTCGAATTCGCTGGCGAGCTCCGAGTGCGTCATCGGTACGCCGCGCGCTTCGAGCGTTTCGAGGATGAATTCACGGCTGGCGATGGGCCGCGCATAACGTTGGGCTTCTTCCGCGTGTCGCGGATCTTTGCGTTTTTTTGGCAAGGACTGTGCTCTCGGGGCGGGACGGCCGGGCATTATACCGACAAGCATTGACAAGCACCTGACCGCTGGCTAGAGTGCGCGCCCTACCTTCGGAAAGCTCCCGAAGTTTCTCCCCTGGCCCAGGTGGCGGAATTGGTAGACGCGCTAGCTTCAGGTGCTAGTGACCTTACGGTCGTGGAGGTTCAAGTCCTCTCCTGGGCACCACTCCAGGGCCCGTCCCGACACGCGACACGCCCGCCCCAGGCCCGTGCCAGGCTTGACAAGCCGCCCGCCAATTGCGCCACTACCCGGGATTCACCCGGGACACCGCCACGATGAACGGACAGCACAACAGCAACGACAGATACCGAAGCGGTATCGGGCGCCGCGAGGTCCTGCGCGGGCTCGGCGCGGCAGGACTCGGTACCGTCCTTGGCCGGGCCACGCGGGTGGCGGCGTCGACCCGCCCCGTCTTCGATGTGCTGGTCGTCGGCGCCGGCGTGATCGGGGTGTGGACGGCAGCCCGGCTGCATGCCGAGGGCAGGCGAGTCGCCGTCATCGAGGCGCGCGCGCCCGGCCACAGCCGCGCTTCCTCGGGTGGCGAGAGCCGGGTCACGCGCTGCGGTTACGGAGACGCCGGCATCTACTCGGAATGGGCCTGGCAGTCACTGCGTGACTGGCAGGCCCTGTCGGACCGCGCTGCCCTTCCGCTGTTTCACCGCCTCGGCGTGCTGTGGCTGCACGAGTCCGGAGACCCGCTCGTCGAGGCGAGCCGACGCACGCTATCGGCACAGGGCATCCCGTTCGAGATGGTGTCCGCAGCCGAACTGGAACGTCGTTATCCGGCCATGCGGGTCGGCAGCGACGAGGCCGGATTCCTCGAGCCCGCCGGCGGCGGGCTGATGGCACGGCGTGCGGTGCAGCAACTGGCCGCAGAACTCGGCGAGGCCGGCGTGACCTTCCTGTCCGGCACGGTAAGACC
>CAZOUC010000327.1:0-3773 GCA_964582825.1 uncultured Enterobacteriaceae bacterium
GCCGGTACCGCCGAACACTTCCTTGCCGATCACCACGCCGAAGCTGATGCCGAGCGCCACCTGCCACAGCGGGATGTCCGGCGGGCAGATCAACGCGAACAGGATCGAGGTGACGAAGAAGCCCTCGTTGACCTCGTGACCGCGGATCACCGAGAACAGGATCTCCCAGGTGATGCCGACCAGGAAGGTAACGATGTAGATCGGCAGGAAGTACATTGCCCCGTGCCATATGCAGTCCCAGATGCTGTTCGGGTCGTAGCCGGCGAACAGTTCGATCAGGGTGCCGTGCCAGCCGGCCTTGCTGGCGATATCCATCGCCGCCATCGCGGTATTGGCCTGGAAGCCGATGTTGTACATGCCCCACAACATCGCCGGGAAGCAGGCCAGCCAGACGGTGATCATGATGCGCTTGAGGTCGATGCCGTCGCGCACGTGCGAGCCGGCGCGGGTCGTCGATGACGGCGAATACAGGAAGGTGTCGAAGACTTCGTAGATCGCGTAGTACTTCTCGAAGCGCCCTCCCTTTTCGAAATTCGGTTCGATCCGGTCGAGGAATTGTCGTACAGCTCTCATTCATCCCTCCGAGAAAATGCGCGCGAGGTTCTCCCGCAGTATCGGTCCGTATTCGTACTTTCCTGCACAGACATACGTACAGAGTGCGAGGTCTTCCTCATCGAGCTCGAGCGCACCGAGTTTGATCGCCATGTCCAGGTCGCCGACGATCAGGGCCTTGAGCAGCGGCGTGGCCAGGATGTCGAGCGGCATGACCTTCTCGTACAGTTCGATCGGCACCAGCGCGCGCGGGCTGCCGTTGGTCGAGCAGTCCATCGAGTAGCGCTTGGGCGGAAACAGACGCGACAGGTAGATACGGCTGGCTGAGTGCCGGTCGCTGCCGGGCGACAGCCAGCCCATGAAACGGCGCTCGCGTCCTTCACCGAGCACGCAGACCTGGACGTGGTAGCGCCCCAGAAAGGCCAGCGGACCGTGCGCCCTGCGACCCGAAAGCACCGGGCCGGAGATCACGCGCAGTTCGCCGTCCTCGAGCTGCCCCGCGGTCAGTTCGTCGGTGCTGGCGCCGAGCACGGTGCGCAGCAGACGCGGTTCGCGTACGCCGGGACCGGCCACGGATACGATACGGTTCGGGTCGATGCGGCCGGTCAGGAACAGGCGGCCCCAGGCGACCACGTCCTGGTAACCGATGGTCCAAACCTCGCGATTCTCCCCGACCGGGTCGAGAAAATGGATGTGCGTGCCGGCCAGACCGGCCGGGTGCGGACCGGCGAACTCCTCGTAGTGCGCGCGCTCGTGGGACGAACGCGGAACGGCACTGCCCGGCGCCGTGGCGACGAAGACCTTGCCCTCGGTGAGCCGCGTCAGCAGGTCGATCCCGGCCAGGAACGCGTCCTCCTGGCCGGCGAGCACCTCCGCCGGATCCGCCGCCAGCGGATTGGTATCGATGGCCGTAACGAAAATCGATCGCGGCTGCGAATCCAGCGCCGGAACGCGGCTGAACGGACGGCTGCGCAGTGCGGTCCACTGGCCCGAGCGAACCAGGTTATCGACCACCTGCTGGCGTTCGAGGCCCACGAGCGCGCCGCGCTCGTAGGACGCGAACAGCACGTCCTCGTCGCCTTCGACATCGATGACGACCGACTGCAGCACGCGCTTGGCGCCGCGGTTGATGGCTGAGATTACGCCCGGCGCGGGTGCCGTGTAGAGGACACCGTCGGTCTTCTTGTCGCTGAACAGCAGGTCGCCACGACGCACGCGGTCACCGACCTGGACCGCCATGGTGGGTTTCATACCGTGATAGTCGGGACCGAGAACCGCCACCGTCCGCGCGCGGGGACCGTCGTAGATGCGCTGCTCCGGGGCACCGCTGATGGGCAGATCAAGTCCTCGGCGTATTGCGATCATCGATTCTTCCGTACTGGTGATCCGCCGACGCAATCCGACGGTATTCCTGACTTTCGCGGCGGCGCAGGCCTACCGGTACCAGGCCCCTCTCTCGCGGGCGCGAGTATACACGCTGACCGGACTGACCTGAATCTCTGGCGGCGGTTACTTTTCCACGGGCCACTGCCAGCGCACGGCATCCTCGACCGGGAAGGTCGCGAAGTTCACGCCTGCCAGACGCTCGAGCACCCGGTGCACCTGGCAGGCGTAACCGAATTCGTTGTCATACCAAAGGTACATGATCACGCTGGCGCCGTTGACTATGGTGGCCTGAGCGTCGAACACGCAGGCAGCCCGCGACCCGATGAAGTCACAGGAGACCACCTCCGGCGACGCCGTGTAGTCGATCTGCTTGCGCAGCGGCGAGTGCAGGGACGCCCAGCGCATGAACTCGTTGACCTCCTCGACGCTCGTCCCGCGTTCGAGGGTCAGGTGCAGGATCGCCATCGACACGTCCGGCACCGGCACGCGGATCGCATTGCCGGTCAGCTTGCCGGTCAGCTCCGGCAGCACCTTGGCCACCGCTTTGGCCGCGCCGGTCTCGGTCAGCACCATGTTCAGTGCCGCGCTGCGTCCGCGGCGGTTCTTGCTGTGGTAATTGTCGATCAGGTTCTGGTCGTTGGTGTAGGCGTGCACCGTCTCGACGTGCCCGGATACGATGCCGAAGTGGTCGTTCATCAGTTTCAGCGGCGGCACGATCGCGTTGGTGGTGCAGGAGGCCGCGGAGATGATCGGTGCACCGGGCTCGAACAGTTCGTCGTTGCAGCCATTGACGATATTGGGAATGTCGCCTTTCCCCGGCGCCGTCAGCAGCACCGAGGCCACGCCCTTGCTCTTCAGGTGCTGGCTCAGCCCGGCCTCGTCACGCCAGATGCCGGTGTTGTCGATCACCAGGGCGCGGTCGATCCCGTACTGCGTGTAGTCGATCTGGTCGGGAGACGACGCGTAGATCACCTGGATCGGGTTGCCGTTGGCGACGATCGTGTTGGTTTCGAGGTCGGTACGGATGGTGCCCTTGAAAGCACCGTGGATCGAATCGCGGCGCAGCAGGGCGGCCCGCTTGACGACGTCGTCGTCGGAGCCCTTGCGCACCACGATGGCCCGCAGGCGCAACACGTCTCCGCCGCCGGTCTTCTCGATCAGCAGGCGCGCCATCAGGCGGCCGATGCGGCCGAATCCGTACAGCACCACGTCGCGCGGTTCGTCGATCGGCTTGGCGGAGGAACCCAGCGCCGCGGCGAGCTGCTGCTGCAGGTAGGCCTCGCGGGTGATGCCCTGCTCCCGGGCCTGCGCTTCCCAGGCGACGGCGATGCGGCCGATGTCGACGTGCGCAGGCCCCAGCGGCAGCTTGGCGAGCTCGTCGATGAACGGCGCGGTTTCCCATTCAGCGAGTTCGTTCTGCTCGACCTGGCGCACGAAGCGGTGAATCTTCATGATGTCGAGCGTGGACTTCGACACCAGGCTGCGACCGTAGATGTAGGTCTTGACGTTGTGGCGCCGGTACAGTTCGCCGACTTTCGGGATCATGCTCTCGGCGAGGGCCTCGCGGGCCTTCCAGTCGGTGAAATAGTCGGCCGGTTTCGGTCGTTTGCGCTGGGTCACGGGACGCTCCGGGGTCGCAAAAAAGGCGTCATGAGGTCAACGCGCAATTATCGGCACTCCGCATATCGCAGGCAACCGCGTAAGGCTCGGTTCGCGGCAGGCCTTCGGTTACAATGCGCGCTTTTTTGCGCTCGCTCATGAAACCTGCCGAATCGGGCCTGCTGCCCTTGACTGGCGACCTGCGCCGCGATGCGCGCGCCCTGTGGAGCGGCCTG
>CAZOUC010000328.1:0-3770 GCA_964582825.1 uncultured Enterobacteriaceae bacterium
CGGCACCCTCGGCAGCGCCGTGCTGCTGACCCGGGCCGGCCGGCTCTACGATCGCTACGGAGGTCGCGTACTGGTGGTTGCCGCGGCGCTGGGGCTTGCCACGGTGCTGGTCTACTTCAGTCTGCTCGAGACCCTGCTCCTTGTTCTGAACCCGGGCACGCTGCTGGCCTTCGCGCTGGTGACCCTGGGCTATTTCGGCGTGCGCTTTGCCGGACAGGGCGTGCTGACCTCGGCGTCGCGCAACGTATTGCTGCACTGGTTCGAACGGCGCCAGGGCCTGGTCACGGGCCTGCGCGGCGTTTTCGTGTCACTGGGCTTCTCCGCGGCTCCTCTGCTGCTGGCCTCCCTGATCGCGGCCACGGACTGGCGCAGCGCGCTGCTGCTGCTGGCAGCCGCATGCGGGCCGCTGTTCGCCGTGGCGGCACTGATTCTGCTGCGCGACGACCCCGAATCCTGCGGCCTGCGCGCCGACAACGCCGGAACCGGCGGCGACGCCGGCAACGTCGCGCGCCCCTATCGCACCCTGGCCCAGGCACGGCGCAGCCCGGTGTTCTGGCTGTATGCCGCGTCGCTGAGCATGCACTCCCTGTTCATCACCGCAATCACCTTTCACGTCGTCGACGTGTTCGCCGAAGCCGGGCGCAGCAACACGGCGGCGTTTGCGATGTTCCTGCCCGTCGCCGTGCTGTCGACGATCACCAATCTCGCCAGCGGTGCGCTCGCCGACCGTTTTGCGCTCAAGCCCTTCCTGGTGCTCATGCTCGGCGCGTTTCTGGCCGGCGCAACGGGGCTGCTCCTGCTGGCAAGTGATGCCGGCTACCTGCTCCTGGTGACGGGACTCGGTGTGGGCGGCGGGTTGTGGGCCATGGTGTCCAACCTGGCCTTCGTACGCTTCTTCGGCCTGCTCTACCTGGGTGAAATCAGCGGCCTCAACGCGAGCGCCATGGTCTTCGCCAGCGCGCTCGGCCCCGCGTTGTTCAGCCTGTCGGCCGACCGCTTCGACAGCTACGCGCCGGCAGTGGCGCTGAGCATGGCCCTGATGGGAGCGCTGCTGGTCGCGGCGCTGGCGCTACCGCAGCGCGAGCTGGCGCATTGAAACCTGTCGGGTCGCTTTACAGTCAGCCCATCCTGTTGTCCGCGCAATCAATACAGGTCATTGTTTTTTATAATAATTATCAAGAGCGGCGCAAAAATTGCAAGCGCATGCCATCAACGAAATCAAACAACCCTCGACGCCAACAGACCAGGAGCGGCTTACCCGTGGACCACGCCCGCCAAGGCGAATTCAGCCAGGATCATCCCCGTTCGGAACGCTTCGTGGAAGTTCACGGCAAGTGGTTCTTCATGACCCGGGAACGCACCATGGAAGGGCCCTTCGACACCCGCACCGCGGCGCATATCGGCGCGATCGAGTACTGCGCCAACTGCAACGGGCACAGCGCCATCGAGAGCATCGAGCTGACGCTCCCCGGCACCTACGGGCGCAGCCCGTCTTCCGGTCTCCGCTGACGATCCGCACACAACCGCCAGCCTGACCGGCACGACCCGTACCGGCTGCGCTAGACGAGCAGGCTGTACAGGCTGCCGCCCAGCGCGAACAGGGCCGACAGGCTGCAGATCAGCAGCAACAGACTGCGAAAGCGACCCGCGTCGACGAACTGGCGTGAACGCATGCCGAGTACGAATCCGAGCAGTGCGAACGGCAGGAAACTGAGCGCGGTGTACAGCAGTTCGGCATTGAGGATGCCCGCGACGCCGTAGCTCAGCAGGCTGAGCACGCAGCTGTACGCAAAATAGAACGACAGGTTGGCCCGGACCACGTTTGCCGTGGCGTGCTGCATCAGCAAAGCCATCGGCGGCCCGCCGATCGACGTGGTGGTTCCGGTGACGCCGCTGGCGAAGCCGGCCCACGCCAGGCGCCCGGGCGTGGCCTCGAAGCGCGGCGCACGCAGGCTGACCCAGATCGCCAGCAGCACACACAAGGCCACCACCAGCTGCAGTTGCACGGTGTCGAGTTCGACCAGCAGCCAGGCACCGGCTGCCGTGCCGGGGATTCGTGCGGCCATGGCGCCCCCCAGTGACCGCCACTGCAGGTGGGCACGATGAGTCCAGGCATTGATGAGGCTCACCGCGAGTGCCGTGACCGTCAGCACGACCGGCACCCAGAGCGGGTTCAGCAGCACGATGATCGGCGCGGCCAGCACGGCCATGCCGAAGCCCATGGCGGTCTGCACCCAGCAGCCCAGCAGCAGGGCCAGTGCCGCCAGCGGCCAGGCCAGTGCGTCCATCGGGATCCGCGGGCTTCGCCTAGAGCCGGCCGTCGACCTCGTCGCGACCGAACAGGTACTTGACGTCGAACAACACCGAGTGGCTCTTGCACAGGCGACGGATCGCCTCGACGCCCATCTCTCGGAACTGGTCGTGCGCCACGGCGAGGATCACCGCGTCGTAGTGACGCGGCCGGAGTTCGGTGGTCAGCTCCAGGCCCAGCTCCTCGCGCGCCTCCTCGGGGTCGACCCAGGGGTCGTAGACGTCTACGTGGGCGTTGCTGGCCTCGAGGTCACGCACGATGCTGATGACCTTGGTGTTACGCAGGTCGGGACAGTTTTCCTTGAAGGCCAGGCCCAGAATCAGCACGTTGGCGTCGACGACGTGGATGCGCTTCTGGTTCATAAGGCGCATGACTTCCGCCGAGACCACCTTGCCCATGCCGTCGTTGATGCGCCGGCCGGCGACGATCAGCTCGGGAAAATAGCCGCTGCGCTGCGCCTTGTTGGCGAGATAGTACGGGTCTACACCGATGCAGTGGCCGCCGACGAGCCCGGGGCGCAGGCGAATGAAGTTCCACTTGGTGCCGGCGGCCTCGAGCACTTCCTCGGTGTCGATGTCGAGCCGCTTGAAGATCTGCGCGAGCTCGTTGACCAAAGCGATGTTGACGTCGCGCTGCACGTTCTCGATCACCTTGGCGGCTTCGGCGGAACGGATTTCCCGGACCTTGTGCGTACCGGCCTCGATGATGCGCCGATACAGGGCATCGACGTAGTCGGCCGCGGCGGGGTTCGATCCGGAGGTGATCTTGATGATCGACGGCAGCGGCCGGCTCTTGTCGCCGGGGTTGATGCGCTCGGGACTGTAGCCGACCGAGAAATCGACGTTGCAGCGCAGCCCGGATTCACGTTCCAGGATCGGTACACAGACCTCCTCGGTCGCTCCCGGATAGACCGTCGATTCGTAGATCACCACGTCGCCGGCCTGCAGCCGGCGCCCGACCGTGGCACTGGCCGATTCCAGGGGCCTGAGCAGGGGGATGTTGTTGTCGTCGATCGGTGTCGGCACCGTGACGATGTAGGTGTTGGCCCCGGCCAGGTCGTTCTCGTCGTCGGTGAATCGGGCACTGCAGGCCGCGAGCTCGTCAGCCGACACTTCGCCGGTGCTGTCGCGCCCCGACCGGAGCTGGGCGACGCGTTCGCTGTTGATGTCATAGCCAATGGTCGGCAGCTGGCGCGCGAAGTGGACTGCGAGCGGCATGCCGACGTAGCCGAGGCCGATCACGGCCACGCTGGGTGATTCCGGTGTTTTCATCGCTGTGAACGCCTGCTTCGAGTCAGAATGGCCATTGTTTCGCGGGCATCGCCCACCTGTCCAAGCGGCACGGACCGCTCCGCCATCGGCGCGTTCCTGTACCCTCTCCGGCCGCTTCCCTGCTGCCGAATGCCCCGGGGCCGGCAGACCGTACGCGCTGGCGGTCCGCGACCCGCTGTGAATACATC
>CAZOUC010000329.1:0-3765 GCA_964582825.1 uncultured Enterobacteriaceae bacterium
GCACCAGCGGATAACCCATGCCGGGAAACTGTTGCATGGTGCCTTCCCACAGCAGGCGTTCGGTGCCGGTGCTGATGCCGCTCCACTCGGTGGCGACGACGCAGTCGCCCGGTTGCGGGTCTTCCAGCACCACGCTGCGAAGCTGCAGTTGTCCGGGCTGCTCGAACACGATGGCCGCGGATTCGGTGGTCACGATAACGCTCCTTGCTCGTTCGTCATCGTCCCGACGCCAGTCTGGCGCAGGTCTTGAGTGTCAGTTTAAATTTACTGCTGCAATTGTCAACTAAAATGTACACCATTCTTGCGTTGGCTCAACCGGGCTTGTCACCGACGAGGACCCGGACGAGGATCGGGCGGTCCGTCGACAGTTCCCGGCAGGCTTCCAGGCCGGCGGTCCGCATCATCGCCAGCAACTCCGCTGCACTGCGCGGCCGCCCGCTGCCCATGGCGCGCAGGTAGAAGCCGAAGTAGGCGGCGCCGACCGGCTCGGCCCCCGGGGTCCCGGCCATCGGCTCGGCGACCAGCAGACGCCCGCCCGGTGGCAGGGCGTCGACGGCCCGCGCGAGAATCCGGTGGGCCGACTCGTCGGGGTGGTCGTGCAGCACGCGCACCAGAGATATCAGGTCGGCGTCGCCGGGCAGCTCGTCGCGCAGCAGGTCGCCGCCGACGGCGCGTGCGCGTGCGTCGAGACCGGCGGCCGCGAAGCGCTCGCGGGCGCGCTCGGCGACCGGGGGCAGGTCCAGCAGGGTGGCTTGCAGCCCGGGCCAGCGTCGCAGCGCGGCACGGACGAAGCTGCCGTCGCCGCCGGCCAGGTCCATCAGGCGCCGGTGCGGGGCCAGCGGGTAGGCGCGCAGGACGTCGTCGGCAATGAACTCCTGCGAAGCGCCCATCAGGTCGCTGTAGGCGGCCACGTCGACGGCGCCGGGTGTCCGGTCGCTGTCATAGGGCCAGAATCCGGCCAGCGCATTGCGCTGCTCGTTGCGGAGCAGGGCCAGCGGGTCGGCAAGATCCTGATAGAGCAGGCGGTGGTGGTGGACCATGGCCGCCACCGACGGCGTGCCGAGCAGGGCGGCGCCGAGGTCGCCGAGCCCGTAGCGGTCCGTGCCGCGCGCCTCGACCAGGCGCAGGCTGGCCGCCGCGCGCAGCAGGCAATCGGCCCCGTCGACCGGCAGGCCATTGTCTTCGGCGATTCGGGCGAGATCGCGGGGGCCGTCCCGCAGCTGTTCGAAAAGACGCAGCTGGACACAGGCCAGCAGCACCTGGGAGTAGACGAAGCCGGCGGTCAGGTCGAACAGTTGGCGGACGCGGCGGCGCACCAGCCAGCGCGTCAGGGGAAAGTGGCTCGCCCAGCGCTGGAAGCGGGCGTCGACCAGCAAACGGTCGCGTCGCCGGAGCCAATGGTGGCGCAGGGCCTGGGTCGCCGAGCCCCGGCGCCTACCGGAAGCGAGGCTCGACCCGTTCACCGCGCGTCAGGCGGCTTGCCGGGTGGGTTTGCGGGGCAGGAAGCGCTTGGCCTCGTCGCGGATCAGGATTTTCAGGCGGGCGCGACCCGGACAGGCCGGAATCGAGTCGAGACCCGCTTCGACCAGGCATTTGAGCCGGCTCACGGCACCTTCGAGGCCGAGCTCGGTGACCGCACTCGGTCGGCCGAGCTGGCGGTCCTTGCCGGTCGGCTTGCCGAGCACCTTGGCGTCACCGGTGGCGTCGCGGATGTCGTCGGCGACCTGGTAGGACTCGCCGATGCACTCGCCGAGACGGCGCCAGGGCATGACGTCGACGCCCGCCGCGGCGGCGCCGGCACAGGTCGCGGCGACGAACAGCGAGCCGGTCTTGGCCTGGTGATAGCGCGACAGGTCGACGTCCGGCTCGAGTTCCCAGGCCTGTCCGGCGGTGATGCCGCGCGGCGCGCCGACGCCGTTGCCGATCAGCGTCATCAGCTGGGGCAGGCGCTCCGGGTGGCTCGCGGCCGCCGCCGCCATCGCCAGGGTCTCGAACGCCATGACGATCAGGGCGTCGCCGGTTAGTATGGCGAGATCTTCCCCGTAGGCGACGTGGACGGCCGGCTTGCCGCGGCGCAGTTCGGCGTCGTCGAAGCAGGGCAGATCGTCGTGGACCAGGGACGCGCAGTGCAGCAGCTCGATGGCCGCCGCCGCGGCGCCGGCCAGGGTCGGATCGCTGCCGCCGTGTGCCGCGGCGATGGCCAGGCAGAGCTTGGGCCGGATGCGGGCGCCGCCGGGGAATACCGCGTAGCGCAGGGCGCTCGCCAGGCGAGGCGGGCTGTCCTGGCCGATGGCGCGATCGACGACCGCTTGGAGCCCTTGTTCAATCATGGCGTCGGCTTCTCTCATGGCGGCCTCGGTGTATAGATTGGTTGACACTTTTGGATGTAATTTAAGCTAGACAAGTGAGCAATACAAGGTTTCAGGTCAAGTTTTTGCCCATCTTTCGGAGTGGGGACCGGTGAGCGGTCCGGAACCTGTCAGGCAGACGATGCCGCGCGGCGACGGGCCACCGTTTGACCGGGTCCTGCCGCCGGACGGCTACCTGTGGTGGTACCTGGACGCGGTCAGCGACGACGGGCGTCACGGCCTGACCGTGATCGTGCTGCTCGGCAGCGTGTTTTCGCCTTACTACGCGTCTGCGCGGCGCCGCGGCGCCGCCGAGCCGACCGAGTACTGCGCCTTCAACGTCGCCCTGTACGGCCGGCCGGGGCGCTGGGCGATGACCGAGCGCGGTCGGTCCGCCCTGCAGCGCAGCGCGACCGAGCTGCGTCTCGGCCCGAGCCGGATCGGCTGGCGCGACGGCGCCCTCGAACTCGACATCGACGAGATCACGGTGCCCTGGCCGAGCCGGCTGAGAGGCCGCCTGAGGGTGCTGTCGCGGGCGCGCAACGTCGAGGCGATCGCGCTCGACCGGAACCGGCGCCACTGGTGGTGGCCCTATGCCCCCGAGTCGCGCGTCGAACTGGAATTCACCGAGCCGCGCCTGAGCTGGCAAGGCCACGCCTACCTGGATTCCAACTGGGGCAGTGAGCCGCTCGAGCGGGGCTTCCTCGGCTGGGACTGGCTGCGGGCGACGCTTCACGACGGCGGCAGCGTGATGCTTTACGACCGGCGCTTCAGTGACCGCGAGGAACGGCTCGCGGTCCGCTTCGCCGTCGATGGCAGCCTGCAATTGCTTGACGTGCCGCTGGCCGAGGCGCGACTTCCCGCGACCGCGGTGTGGCGCATACCGCGCGCCACGCGGGCCGACGACGGCGCTGCCGCGCGGGTGCGTCAGACCCTGGAGGACACGCCGTTCTACGCACGCTCGATGCTGGATACCCGGCTGCTGGGCGAGCCGGTCACGGCGATGCACGAGAGCCTGTGCCTGCAGCGTTTCGACAGCCGCTGGGTGCAGCTCCTGCTGCCGTTCCGGATGCCGCGGCGGCGCCGCTGGCCGCGCCAGCCCTGAATCAGGCGGAGAGGTCCTTGCCTGCCGCTCGTCGCTGGTCCGGCAGTTTGGCGTCGGCCGCGTCGAACAGGTTCAACACCCGGCCCGTGGCCGGCCCGGCCGGGCTGCGGGCATCGAGCAGCGGGGGCTTGGCGACCGCCTCGCACAGGTAGGCGGTTTCCGGGAGTGGCGGCGCCTCGAGGTCCGGCGCGGCCTGCCACAGGTAGGCCGGGGTGCGCAGCAGGCAGAGCAGCTTGTAGCGTCGCGGCAGCACCGTGCGCTGGCTGACCGAGTCGTGCCGGCGGCGTCGCAGCTCGGCACCGATGCCGGCGT
>CAZOUC010000330.1:0-3762 GCA_964582825.1 uncultured Enterobacteriaceae bacterium
GACTTGAACACCAGGTCGAAGGCGCCGGCCGCCGCGTCGATCTCGCCGGCCGCGAAGCGGCGCTCGGCGAGGCTCTCGAGGATTTCCGGCAGGTGGGTCTGCGCCGAGGTCAGCACGGTGTCCAGGCTCAAGGGCGCGGCGCGGCCGGGCGCCTGCGCGACGGCGCCGGTGGTGGCACCGCAGAGCAGGACGGTGAGCAGGATCAGCAGCGTGCGCACGATGTCAGCGGTTCGCTGTCGGGAAATCGGGCGGGAAGTTGTTCAACTGACGCCAGATCTCGTAGCCGACGCGCACCGTCTCGAGCAGCACCCAGCCGCGCGCCTTGGACCCGAAGCGCACGAAGGCCTCCTCGGGCCACGGCTCCTCGGCCTCCGGATGCTCGACCACCAGGATCCGGAAACGGCCGCTGGTGTCGGCGGACGGGTCCACCGCGGCGACCTGGCCGCGAAAAGTACCGATGGCCCGGGAAGGCCAGCCGCTCAGCTGCAGGACGGGCCAGCCTTCGAACTGCAGGCGCACGTCCGCGCCGGGCTGCACCAGGGCGACGTCACGGCCGTCGATGAACAGCTCGACCGCGCGTTCGACGTTGTCCGGCACGAAGGTGGCGATGACCTCGCCGGCCCGGACGAAGGTGGCGGTGTCGCCGGAATTGACGCGCAGGATGACGCCGTCGCGCGGCGCGCGAACGGTCTGCACCGACAGGCGCGTCATCTCGATGTCCGTGCGGTTCAGTTCGGCGGCGGCCTCGGCAACGCGCGAGCGGAGTTCCTCGACGCGGATGCGTGCCGACTCCGCTTCGCGTTCCGAGGCCAGGCCCTGCTCGAGCAGGCTGCTCATCCGGCGCATGTCGATCTCCGCGGTCTCGACGGCCGAGCGGGCCGCGTCGAGCTTGGCCTCCACCTGGCTGCGCTCCAGTTTGAGGCGCTCGAGCAGGTCCGGGTCGTTGTCGACGATCTTGACGATCGGGTCGCCGACCTTGACGCGGCTGCCGTCACGCACGTACCAGCGATCGATCCGCCCCGATACCAGCGCATTGATCTCCTGCATGCGGTCGTTCGGATCCAGCGCCGTGACCGTGCCGCGGCCGGCCGTGGTCTGCACCCAGGGTGCGAAGTACAGGAACAGGCCGGAGACGACGACCAGCAGGCAGATTGCCACGGTCACGTTGCGCGCCAGGCGCGGCATGCGGATGCCGTTCAGGGTGGTGAAATACTGCGCGTGGAACTCACGATCCGGCATGGCGGTGACCTGTGAATGCGGCGGCGATCAGGGGCTCAGGCGGCACGGCCGTGCTGACGCAGTTCGGCCTTGTCGCGGGCCGCCGCCAGCTCCCGCAGCTGCTTGAGCGACGAACAGTACTCCTGCTCGGTCGCGCCCAGGTACAGGTAGTGGCTGTAGTCGAGATCGGCCTCGCGGTTCGAGAAGTAGATGACCGTCGTTCCGGCCTGCTTCTGCAACAGGTCCAGCGAACGCGCCAGAGCGCTTTTCACCATCACGTCGAAGATCTGGTTGAGGATCAACAGCTTCGGCCGGGCGAGAATGGCCGCGGCCAGCTTGAGCTGCATCATCTCGGTGATCGACAGCGGCCAGCCGGTGGCGGCGAGCCGGGTGTGCAGGCCCTTGTCGAGCTGGATCAGGGTCTTGTCCAGTCCAACGCAGCTCAGGGCCTCCATGATGGCGTCGCCGGACGCGCTCTCGGAGCTCATGCGAAGGTATTCCTGGATCGTCATCTCGATGGCGTTGGGTCGGTCGAGAACGATGACCTGCTCGCGCAGGGTGTGCGCCTTGACCCACTGGATGTCGGTGCCGCCGAGCAGGATGTTGCCACCGGTCGGCGCGTCGTGGCGCTTCAGGAAGTTGGTGCAGATGCGCTGTATCGCGTGGTGCTGGGGTACCGCGAGCACCCGGGCCCCGGCCGGAATGCTGAAACTCAGGGTCGCCGCGATGCCGACCGCATCGCCCTGCGCCTTGACGAACTGCAGGCTGGAATCGCCGCGCAGGGGTTCGTCTTCGGTGGTCAGCTCTTCCTGCTCGATGTCCCAGAACAGGGACAGTTCCTCGACGGCGGCGCACAGATCGTAGAAGTTGGTCAGGTAGGGCCCCAGCTGCGAAATGCCGTAGAACACCCCCGACAGCACCAGCTCCGCGGCCACCAGCTGGCCGATGGACAGCTGCCCCTGGATCACCAGCCAGCCGCCCAGGCCGAGCAGCACGGCGCTGCCGGCGGCCCAGATCAGCAGAAAGCAGATCGTCTGGGCGAAATGATGCCGGAAGTGCGTGACGTGACGCTCCATGTACTCGGCCGTGACCTCGTCGGTCTGCCGCATGGCGGTGACGATGTGCTCGCGCGTCTTGAAAAAGCCGTTCGATGCCGCCAGCCCTTCCACCCAGGCGGCGGCGGCGTGCTTCTTGTGCGACAGTTCGAGAGCGCTGCGGATGGCACGGCGGCCCCAGATGCGCCAGGTGAGCCAGAGCAGGAAGATCAGGGTCAGGCTGAATGCCAGAAAGAACGGGTGGTAGAGGGATACCAGCAGGAATCCGAAGAAGGCCTGCAGCACGATCGAGAAGCCGCCGACGAGCAGGTTGGGAACCCGCTTCATCACGATCATGATGTCGAAGTAGCGGTTGAACAGCGGTCCCTTGCTGTTGTCGTCGAAAAAGGGGTTCAGCGCATAGGTCGAACGCAGGGCGATTTCGGACAGCATGCGGGCGTAGAAGCGCCGGCCGAACACGTCCACGATGTAGATGCGCATGGCATTGAGGCCGGCGGCCATCAGCAACAGGACGAACAGCACCACCGACAGCATGATCAGCGGCGCCGTCAGGCCGCTGTTGACGATCGTGTTGATCAGCATCTGCACCGACACGGGTGTGGCGAGCGACAGCAGGCTGATGCCGATACCGTAGACGACGGCGGTGAAGTAGAACTTCTTTTCCGGGCCGAGAATCTCCCCGAAGAACCAGAACAGTTCCGGGAGCGACCGGCTCTCGAACATCTTGTGGTAGCTCATTGGCGGCTCCCCCCGGAACGCGTCTCGCCAAACGGCCCCGGCGCCCGGACATGACGGCGGCGGGGAATTTCCCGGGATTGTACGCAGCTGCGGCGCAATCTGATCTGTGGCAGGTTTCGCTGACGCCCTGGCCTGTCAAGCCGGCTTGCCGGCAGGGCCCTCGGCGGCCGGCGGAAAACGTCAATCCGGCGGGGGAGTCCACGGCGTGAGCCGCCCGAACCGGACGGTCGGGGTCAGGCGCAGGATCAGCGCGATCAGCTGCGCCTGGCTCGACACACCGGTCTTGGTGAACACGCGGTGCAGCTGGTTGCGGATCGTCGCGGGGGAGCGGCTCAGGTGGGCGGCGCATTCCTGCAGGGAGCGTCCCTCCGCGAGCAGGCCGGCGACGCGCGCTTCGCCGCGGGTCAGGTCAAACAGACTGGCCAGGCGATCCACTGGAATCTGCGGGCGCGTGTCGAGGTCCTGCATCAGCACCAGCACGCTCGGAGGAAGGCCCGGCAGCACCGGTTCCGCGTCGATCCGCGCGAGAATCAGCCGCAGTCGTCGCTCGCCCGTGCCGCCCTTGGCGAGCATCTCGTAGGCGTCACCGATCCCGCTTTGGCCGTCTCCATGCAGCAGGCTGTCGAGCGCCGCTTCGAGGCTGCGGCGGTCCTGCGCGGCGTCGAGCCGGAGGCGGCCGTCGACGACGGCGGCGCCGTCGCCGCGTTGCAACTCGGCGGCCCTGGCATTGCGCAGCACCACGCGGCCGCCG
>CAZOUC010000331.1:0-3751 GCA_964582825.1 uncultured Enterobacteriaceae bacterium
ATTGTCGCCAGCCTACGACTACATCCTGATCGACTGCCCGCCGTCGCTGAACATGCTGACGGTCAACGCCCTGGTCGCCGCCGGCCTGGTGCTGATCCCGGTGCAGTGCGAGTACTACGCGCTGGAGGGCCTGACCGCGCTGATGGACACGATTACCCGCATCCAGCAGGTCAACCGCGACCTGCGAATCGAGGGCCTGGTGCGCACCATGCACGATTCGCGCATCACCCTGGCCAACGAGGTCTCCCTGCAGCTGATCAGTCACTTCGGCTCGCGCGTGTACAGCACGGTGATTCCGCGCAACGTGCGCCTGGCCGAGGCGCCGAGCCACGGTTGCCCGGTGCTGGACTACGACCGCGGTTCGCGCGGCGCCCTCGCCTACCTGACCCTGGCCGCCGAGATGCTGCGTCGTCACGGTCACGACGTACCCGAACCGGCGGTTGCGGAGGGCACCCATGGCGGCTAAAAAGCGCGGCCTCGGCCGCGGGCTCGACGCCCTGATCGGCAACGTCAACCAGATGCCGCGCGACGGCGGCGCCGCGAGCGAGGCCGATGCGCTGCGCCACATCCCGGTCGAATTCCTGCAGCGCGGCCGTTATCAGCCGCGCCGCGAAATCGGCACCGAGGCGCTGCAGGAACTGGCCGAGTCGATCAAGGCCCAGGGCCTGATGCAGCCGATCGTGGTCCGGCCGATAGGACCGGACCGCTACGAGATCATCGCCGGCGAGCGGCGCTGGCGCGCCTCGCAGCTGGCGGGCCTGGCGGAGATCCCGGCCCTGGTGCGCGACGTGCCCGACGAGGCCGCCGTGGCGATGGCGCTGATCGAGAATATCCAGCGCGAGGACCTCAACGTCGTCGACGAAGCCCTGGCCCTGCAGCGCCTGCAGCAGGAGTTCGGCCTGACCCACGAGCAGGTGGCCGGCGCGGTCGGCAAGTCGCGGGCGACCATCAGCAACCTGCTGCGCCTTTTGCAGCTCGAGCCCGAGGCGCGCGACCTGCTCGAACAGGGCCAGATCGAGATGGGCCACGCGCGCGCGCTGCTTGCGCTGAGCGATACCGCCCAGGTCGACGCCGCCCGACGCGTCGCCCACCAGGGCCTGTCGGTTCGCGAGACCGAGGCCCTGGTGCGACGTCTGCAGAACCCGCCCTCGCCGAGGCCGAAACCGGCCCAGGATGCCGACACCCGGCGCCTGGTGCAGGCCCTGTCGGAAAAAACCGGCGCCAAAGTGCAGTTGCAGCACCGCGCTTCCGGAAACGGCAAACTGACCTTCAGCTACAACAGCCTCGACGAGCTCGAGGGCCTGCTCCGGCACTTCGACCTGGAACCCTGAGGCGAGTGTGCATATGGCCAGCAATCGCCGCCGGGGCGTGTTGCTGACGCCTGACCGAACCCCTATAATGCCGGCCGCTCTTGCTGGGAAGGGCGAGCTTTTGATCGCCGACGCAGTGGGCAACCCGGTTTGAAGCGAGGCGCATTCCCCGACCGCCGGGACCTGTCCAGACCGCCGATCGAGAAGCTGCTGGCCGTACAGGCCGGTGCGCTGGGGGCCCTCACCCTGCTGGCTTTCCTCTGGCGGGCCGAGACGGCCCTGTCGATCGCGCTCGGAGGCCTGGCTTACCTGCTGCCTCACGCATGGTTTGCCTGGCAGGCCACGCGCTACCGGGGCGCACGACAGGCGCGCAAGGCTCTGGCCGCGTTCTACCGCGGCGAGGCGGGAAAATACATCATGACCGGCGCCATATTCGCGACGGTCTTTGCAACGGTCGAGACCCTCGATCTCTTCGCTCTGTTCGGAGCGTATATCGGGATGACAGCGCTCGGAATCGCCCTGCTGGCGTTCGCCGGCGGCACAACCTAGGAACGCAGACAGTAGAGTCGAGATGGCAGCAGCGGACGGACAGCAGACAGCCAGCGATTACATCCTGCACCACCTGCAGAACATGACCTACGGGCGTCTCCCGGAAGGCTATGTCCGGGTGGACTACGAGGGCAACCGGGAAGTCCTCCAGGAAACGACCTGGGTGCTGGCCAAGACCAAGCAGGAAGCGGCCGACATGGGCTTCATGTCGATCCACCTCGACAGCATGGCCTGGGCCATCGGGCTGGGCCTGGTATTCAGCCTGCTGTTTCGCAAGGCGGCGCTGTCGGCCACGACCGACGTGCCGCGCGGCTGGCAGAATTTCGTCGAGATGATCGTCGATTTCGTCGACTCGACCGTGCGCGACATCTTCAACTACCGCAACCGGATGATCGCGCCGATGGCCCTGACGATCTTCGTCTGGGTGTTCCTGATGAACCTGATGGACTTGGTGCCGGTCGACTGGGTGCCGAAGCTGGCCTCGGTGATTGCCGGCGACCCGAACCTGTACTTCAAGATCGTGCCCACGACCAACCCGAACGTGACCCTGGGTCTGTCGTTCACCGTGTTCTTCCTGATGATCTTTTTCTCGATCAAGGAAAAGGGCCTGCTGGGCTTCATCAAGGAACTGACCCTGCACCCCTTCCATCACCCGAAGTGGTACGTGCAGATAGTGCTGATCCCGATCAACTTCGCGCTGGAGGTCATCTCCCTGGTCGCCAAGCCGATTTCGCTCGGCCTGCGACTGTTCGGCAACCTCTACGCCGGCGAGATGATCTTCATTCTGATCGCGATCATGTACGGCGCCGGCCTGTTCCTCGGCCTGTTCGCCGGCGTCCTGCAGTGGGCATGGGCGGTGTTCCACATCCTGGTCATCACCCTGCAGGCATTCGTTTTCATGGTGCTCACCATCGTCTACATGGCGATGGCGCACGACACCGGTGAACAGCACTGAGGCGTTCATCCCCCTTCAAACCGACGTTGACACTCACTTGGAGAATACGATGGAAATGGCACAAGCAGTCATCTACATTGCCGCGGCCCTGATGATCGGCGCCGGCGCGGCCGGAACCGCGATCGGCTTCGCCCTGCTGGGCGGCAAGCTGCTCGAAGCCTCGGCGCGCCAGCCGGAAATGGCGCCGATGCTGCAGGGCAAACTGTTCCTGATTGCCGGTCTGCTCGACGCGATTCCGATGATCGGTGTCGGTATCGCGATGTACCTGATCTTCGCAGTCTAGTCATCCGTGCGACCACCCGGATCGCCGGCGTGGTAGTAGACAGACGACCAGCAGGAGAACAGGCGTGAACATCAACCTGACGCTAATCGGCCAGTCGATCACCTTCCTGATCTTCGTCTGGTTCTGCATGAAGTTCATCTGGCCCGCGATTCGCGACGCCATGGAGACCCGGCAGAAGCAGATCGAGGAAGGCCTGGCGGCCGCCGAGCGGGCCAGCAAGGACCTCGAGCTCGCCCAGGAAAAGGCGACCGGCCAGCTCAAGGAAGCCAAGCAGGAGGCGGCCGGGATCATCGAGCAGGCCAACCGCCGCGCGAACCAGATCATCGAGGAAGCCAAGGAAAAGGCCCGCGAGGAAGGCGAACGGCTCAAGGCGGCGGCCCAGGCCGAGATCGACCAGGAGATCAACCGCGCTCGCGAGGAGCTGCGCGCCCAGCTCGGTGGCCTGGTGGTCACCGGTGTCGAGCGCATTCTCGGTGAACAGGTCGACATGGATCGCCATAAGGCGATGGTCGACAAACTCGCCAGCGAACTGTAGGGCGACGAAGATGGCTGAAACCGCGACGCTCGCCAGACCTTACGCCCGGGCCGCTTTCGAGTTCGCCCTCGACGGCGATGCGCTCGACGCCTGGTCCGAGATGCTGGGCACCGCCGCAG
>CAZOUC010000332.1:0-3749 GCA_964582825.1 uncultured Enterobacteriaceae bacterium
GTGAACGGCGGCCGGGGTCTCCTGCAGCTCGGAAACGGTCTTGCCGGCCAGCGAGACCTCGACCGACATCAATTCCTCGAGGCTGAGCTCGAGCAGCTCGTCGACCGAGCCCCGCTGCGCCTCGGCCGCGGCCGGGAGCAGGCATAACAGAAGTGCGCCAACGAGGTATCGCAAGGGTAGAGGCGTTCCCGGCGAAACAGCGATGAACAGTATGGCCCATGGCAGTCCGGGGGCCAAGATGCCCCCGGGCTGTCCCACGCGAGGCGCTCAGCGCACCTCGGCGAGCGAACGGGCGAGGCGCACGAGGCGGATGAATTCCGCACGGTAGCCGAAGGGGTCGTCGCCCCTGGCACCCCGGGCCAGCTCGATCACGTCCGCGTAGTCGAACTGACCGAGCTGGCGGCTGCCGCGCAGCAGCTGGCCGAAGCCGGCCACCGCGGTGGCAAAGCGCGTCTCCCGGGCCCTGACGTCGTCGCTGTCCGCAAGCAGTTCGTCAGCGCGCGTGATCGGACGCTCGATCAGCCGCGAGCGGTCCTCGTCAGGCAGCTTGTAGCGCAGGCGGAGGAACGCGTATTCGTCACCGTGGTCACCCCTCGCCCGTACCTCGGGCTGGCCGTAGCGCAAATCGTCGACGAGGCCTGTGCCGGAGCCGGCGGGCGCGATCTCGTAGATCGCCGTCACGGAGTGCCCGGCGCCGATGTCGCCGGCGTCGACCGCGTCGTTGTTGAAATCCTCCCGGTTAAGGTGACGGGTCTCGTAACCGATCAGGCGGTACTCGCTTACCGTGGCCGGGTTGAACTCGACCTGGATCTTGACGTCCTTCGCGATCGGGAACAGGGTCGAACTGGCTTCGTCGACGAGCACCTTCTGTGCCTCGGCGAGCGTGTCGATGTAGGCCGCGACACCGTTGCCGTGCTGCGCCAGGGTCTGCATCAGGGCGTCCTGGTAGTTGCCCCGGCCGAAGCCGAGCACCGACAGGAAGATGCCCGACTCGCGCCGCTCCTCGATCAGGCGCTGCAGTTCCGCGTCGCTTTGCAGGCCGACGTTGAAATCCCCGTCCGTGGCCAGGATCACGCGGTTGATCGCCGCCTCGTCGAAGCTCGACTCGGCGAGCTGGTAGGCGAGGCGGATGCCGGCGGCGCCGGCCGTGGAGCCGCCCGGACGCAGCTCGCGGATTGCCTGCAGGATCTTTCCTCGCGCACCGGGGTCGGCTCGAGCACGGTGCCGGCGGCGCCGGCGTAGACGGCGATCGCCACCGTATCGTCCGGGCCGAGCGTGGTCAGCAGCAGCTCCATCGACTGCTTCAGCAGCGGCAGCTTGTCGGGGCTGTTCATCGAGCCGGCGACGTCGACCAGGAACACCAGGTTGCTGCGCGGCTTGCTCGCCGGCGCCAGCTCGTAGCCCTGGATGCCGATGTGCACGAGCTTGCGGCCCTCGGCCCAGGGCGCGTCGACGACGGCGACGTGCGTCGCGAAGGGCTCGTCACGGTTCTCAGGCACCGGGTAGGCGTAGTCGAAGTAATTGACCAGCTCCTCGATGCGCACCGCATCCGGCGGCGGCAGCGCGCCGCCGGAGATGATCCGACGGACGAAGCTGTACGAGGCCGTGTCGACGTCGACGGAAAACGTCGACACCGGCTCGTCGCTGACGAGCCTGGCGCGATTGTCCGTGAAGTCGGGAAAGCGGTCGCGGCCCGTGTCCCGGTAGGCAGAGTCCGCCACGCCGTCCGGCGTGGCCAGCGCATGCCGCTGTGGACTCGCCTGGGGTGCCTGTGAAACCAGCCCATGCGCCAGCGCCTGCAGCTCCTGCTTTGCTGTCGGGTGCGGCGCGTAGGCGAAGTCTTCCGAGGTGTCCTGGCGTCGGCTTTCCTCGGATCGCAGCGCCGGTTCAGGCCGGCTGGTGCGCAGCTCGTTGCCCGTCACGACGATGCGCTGGTCCTCTGCGGGTAAGGGGGGCGCCGGTTCCGGGCTTCGGTTCTGCAGGACGAGACCGACGGCGACCAGGCCCACGCAGGCGGTGGACAGACCGGTGATCCAGGTTTTCCGGGTGCTGTTCATGAGGCGACTCCAAAGATCGGCGACATTGCCGACAATGAGACGCCGCTTGTCCGCCGATCCTTGGGCAGGATGTGAATCCGGTGCCGGCGACCCGGCCTGCGCGGCCTCGAATGCGGCGACCGCAGCCTGGATCGCGCGCCGACGCGCTTCCGGGTCGGGAGGCGGCACGTCGATCGAGGCCAGTTCATCGAGACCGGGTTCCGCCCGGTCCTTGTCATCGCTCATGGAGTCCTCCCGCTTCGAGCAGGGTGCCGAAGCGCTTGCGGAATTCGTGCAGGCGCCAGGAGACCGTGCTCTCCCTGACCTGCAGCACCTGTGCCGCCTCGCCGTGGGTCAGGCCCTCGGCGTGGACCAGCAGCAGCGTTTCCTTGAGTCCGTCGGGCAGGTCGTCCAGGCGCTCGAGCAGTTGCCACAGGTAGGTCTGCTGCTCGACCGACGACGAGCCACTCGGCTGCGCGTCCGGTTCGACGTCGTCGAAAGGGCGTTGACTTCGCGCCCAGTCACGCGCGCAGTTCACCACCACCCGGTACAGCCAGCTCGAGAACGCCGCGTCGAAGCGGAACTGTCCCAGCGACCGTGCCAGCTTCATGCAGGACTGCTGCGTGACGTCCTCGGCATCCGCGCGGTTGCCGCACCACTTGTAGGCGAAGCGGTACATCATGTCGTAATGGCGCTCTAGCAGGCACTCGAACGCCTGCGGATCGCCCGCCTGCGCGCGTCTGATCAGCGCCTCGTCTTCGCTCACTGCCGGCCCTCGGTTTTCCCGTAAGACGTGGCCGCGGGGGAAATCCTTGGCCGTCGGGACGATTTTTTCGCGGTGCGGGTACTTTAGCCTGCGCCGCCGCGCTAAGCTCCGGGCACCATGGCGGCTGAATACTCCCCTCCATTCAGAATACTGCTGGCCGGCGCGAGCGGTTACATCGGCCGTCACGTCGGGCTCGAACTGCTGCGCCGCGGCTACGCGGTCGTCGCCCCGCTGCGGTCCCGCTGCGGCGTAGGGGGCCAGGGGACCCCGGCCGCGCTCGCCCGGCAGTTGCCGGGCGCCGACCTCCGCGTTGCCGACGTCTGCGACCCGCGCGCGCTCGACGCGGCATTGCCGTCCGCCGAGCCGCTGGACGCGGTCGTGTCGTGCCTGGCCAGTCGCGGCGGCGCGCCCGCCGATGCCTGGCGCGTCGATCACCAGGCCAACCTGAACCTGCTCGAACTCGCCCGGGCGCGCGGGGCACGTCACGTCGTGTTGCTGTCCGCCATCTGCGTGCAGAAGCCGCGTCTCGAGTTCCAGCGCGCCAAGCTCGCCTTCGAAGATGCGCTCGTCAATTCCGGCCTCGACTATTCCATCGTGCGCCCGACGGCCTACTTCAAATCGCTGGCCGGACAGGTGGAGCGGGTCCGACGCGGCAAGCCGTTCCTCGTGTTCGGTGACGGCAGGCTGACGGCCTGCAAGCCGATCGCCGAGGCAGACCTCGCGCGCTTCCTCGTCGACTGCCTCGAGGACGACGGCCGCCGCAACCGAATCCTGCCGATCGGCGGGCCGGGGCCGGCGATCACGCCGCGCGATTGATCGAGGCCGCGGGCCTCAAGGGGCGACGGATCGGCGGTGCGGAGGTGTCACCCAAGCACGCCAACTTCATCATCAATACCGGGACGGCCACGGCGCGAGACATCCGTCGTCTCATCAGCTTGGTCCAGGCA
>CAZOUC010000333.1:0-3741 GCA_964582825.1 uncultured Enterobacteriaceae bacterium
GAATTGGCTGCTTCTTCGACCACGCCATCCACGAGCTTCTCGGGCTCGCGGGCGGCCGCTTTCGCATGCTGTATGGCACCGCCATCGGTCGGGCGATCCATGATCCCCGCATCCAGACACTACCTGCGTACAGGCGACGACAGTGACCAGAACACAAGCTAGGCGGGCCCTGGCGCTCATCCTGACGCTTTTGACGCTGAGCGCCTGTGGACCACCAGAATCACAGATTCTCGGCGACGAATCAGATCTAGGCGAGGTCACCGAGCTCGACTGGGACGCCCTGATCCCTGCGGAGTGGCTCCCGGAACAGCTGTTGGAAGGCCTGAGCGAGGACGGGGTGAGCCTGGATCAGATCTCGGACGACGATCCTCGCGCTGACGCGATCATGGACAAGATCACTGCTTTATGGAAGAAGGCCCCGGTTGTCGATGCACTCGACGGCCAGCGGGTCAAACTGCCTGGCTTTGTGGTGCCGTTAGCATTCGATCAGGTTGAGCTGAGCGCATTCCTGTTGGTCCCTTACTTTGGCGCTTGCATCCATGTGCCGCCACCGCCCGCCAACCAGATCGTTTACGTCGTCCTGCCGGAGGGCAAGAGCTATCGCGGCGGTGTCTTCGACACGGTTTGGGTAACGGGTGACCTTCGCATTGAACGCTTCTCGAGCGCGATGGGCGACGCCGGCTATCGCCTCGACGCGCTCGCGATCGCGCCCTATCAGTGACTTCCGCGACACATCTCTTTGCCGGACAAGGGTTTCAGGTTCGGAAACTGGTGCAGCGTGCCGACGGCGAGACGGCGCTACAGGTCGGCGCCGAGACCTGCACGCGGCGTTGTGCCGAGGAGCCGGCCTAGCTCTCAGACCGATGAGACTGAGGAACGCCAATCCCGCGTAAGCGCTCGCGCGCGATCGCGCGGCTGGTGCCGATGAACTCATCGAGATAGCGCAGCCGGCGCGTGCTGGCGCGAGCGGCGGCGTAGAGCGTCGACCAGATGCCATGCTTGCCCAGCGGCCGCGCGGCGATCTCACCGGCAGCCAGTGGGGCGGCCAGCACCCAGCTCGGCAAGGCCGCGACCGCCAGCCCGCGCTTGATCTGCTCCAGCATCACCATCGACAGCTCGGCGGTTTGCACCCGCGCGGGGACCACCTCGGCGGGATCGAGGAAGTGGCGGAAGATATCCAGCCGCTGTGGGTCGACCGGGTAGGTCAGCAGGGTCTCGTCGGCCAGATCGGCCGGGGTCGCATACGGGCGCTCGCTCAGCACGTGATCGGGCGCGACGGCGAGCAGGGTCTGGAAATCGAACAGCGTCTCGAAGACCAAGGCGTCATCATCGACCGGGTCCGAGGTGATCACCAGATCGACCTGGCCGTCGGCGAGCGCCGGCAGGGCGTCGAAGGTTTTGGACGTGATCAGGTCGACGTGGACCTCCGGCCAGTGCGGGCGATAGGCCTCGATGGTCGGCAGCAGCCAGTCGAAGCAGCTATGGCATTCGACCACCACATGCAGGCGTCCCGCCTCGCCGGCGGCCATCCGCCGCAGCGCGTCCTCGGTCTCGCTGATCGCCGGCAGCACCGTGTGCGCCAGGGCGAGCAGCCGCTCTCCGGCCGGGGTCAGCCGCAGCGGCCGGCTCTTACGCTCGAAGAGCGCTAGGTCAAGCTGCTGTTCCAACGCCTTGAGCTGATGCGAGAGCGCCGACTGGGTCAGATGCAGGCGCTCGGCGGCACCGGCCAGCGAGCCGGCGCTGGCGAGCTCGTTCAGGGTGCGTAGATGCTTGACTTCCAGGAACATGAAATCGGCTCAACAAAAGCGGCGGAATGATCAATTTACGGTAACCGGCTGCGCCTGAATACTAAGCGCACGGTTTTCGACAACAACAGGGTATTCTGTCATGACGATTGCACATAACCTCGGTTTTCCCCGCATCGGCGCCAGCCGTGAGCTCAAGTGGGCGCTCGAGTCCTACTGGAAAGGTCAAAGCGACCAGAACGCCCTGCTGGAGACGGCGCGCGAGCTGCGCGCCCGGCATTGGCGCATCCAGCAGGATGCCGGACTGGATCAGGTCCCGGTCGGCGATTTCTCCTTCTACGACCAGGTGCTGGACCACAGCGCGATGTTCGGCGTGGTGCCGGCGCGCTTCGGCCCGACGCCGGAGAAGGTCGACCTCGACACCTACTTCCGGATGGCCCGGGGTCGCGCGCCGAGCGGCGAGCCGGCGGCGGCCTGCGAGATGACCAAATGGTTCGATACCAACTACCACTACCTGGTCCCCGAGCTGCGGCCGGATCAACCGTTCCACCTCGCCACCGACAAGCTCTTCGATGAGGTCGAGGAGGCCAAGGCCCTGGGCGTGACGCCGCGGCCGGTGCTGATCGGCCCGCTGACCTACCTGTGGCTAGCCAAGACCCGCGACGGTGATTTTGATCGCCTCACGCTGCTTGAGCGCCTGTTGCCGGTCTACGGCGAGATCCTGGCGCGACTCAAAGGGCAGGGCATCGACTGGGTGCAGATGGACGAGCCGATCCTGGCGCTGGACCTGCCGCCGGCCTGGCGCCAGGCGTTCGAGGCCAGCTACAACCAGCTCAACGCAAGCCGCATGCAGCTGCTGCTGACCACCTACTTCGGCGCGCTCGAGGACAACACCCATCTGGGCTGC
The DNA here is from genome assembly GCA_964582825.1 of uncultured Enterobacteriaceae bacterium. Taxonomy (GTDB): domain Bacteria; phylum Pseudomonadota; class Gammaproteobacteria; order Pseudomonadales; family UBA5518; genus CAZOUC01. The sequence continues at coordinate 2,653 of CAZOUC010000333.1, forward strand.
CACCTGCCCGTGGCCGGGCTGCATATCGATCTGGTGCGCGCCCCCGATCAGCTCGACGCCGTGGCCGGCTGGCTGCCGGCGCACAAGGTGCTCTCGGTCGGCGTGGTTGACGGCCGCAACGTCTGGCGCACCGATCTGAGCGCGACGCTCGAGCGGCTGCAACCGCTGCGCGAGCGCTTCGGTGAGCGGCTCTGGGTCGGGCCTTCCTGCTCGCTGCTGCACACGCCGGTGGATCTGGCGCGCGAGGACCGACTCAGTGACGAGGTGCGCCCCTGGCTCGCCTTCGCGGTGCAGAAGGTGAGCGAGATCAAGACCCTGACTCAGGCCCTCGATGACGGCCAAGAGGCGGTCGCCGAGGCGCTTGCCGCGAGCGATGCCGCCCTGAATGCGCGCCGCAGCTCGCCCTGGATTCACCGCGACGACGTGCGCCAACGCACCGCCCAAATCGATCGCGGCATGACCCAGCGCGCCAGCCCCTATCCTGAGCGCGCCCGCGCGCAGCGCGAACAGCTGGCGCTGCCGGCGTTCCCGACCACCACCATCGGCTCCTTCCCGCAGACCGGCGAGATCCGCTCAGCCCGGCGCGCCTTCAAGGCCGGGCGGATCGATGCCGCCGCCTACGAGCAGGCGATGCGCGAGCAGATCGCCGAGGCGGTGCGTGCGCAGGAGGCATATGGACTGGATGTGCTGGTCCATGGCGAGGCCGAGCGCAACGACATGGTCGAGTACTTCGGCGAGCAGCTCGATGGCTTCGTCTTTACTCAGAACGGCTGGGTGCAGTCCTACGGCTCGCGCTGTGTGAAGCCGCCGATCATCGTCGGCGATGTCGCCCGCCCCAAGCCGATGACGGTCGACTGGATGCGCTATGCGCAGTCGCTTACCGACAAGCCGATGAAGGGCATGCTGACTGGGCCGGTGACCATCCTGCAATGGTCTTTCGTGCGCGACGACCAGCCACGCGCGACGACCTGCGAGCAGATTGGGCTGGCCCTGCGCGATGAGGTGCAGGACCTGGAGCAGGCCGGTATCGGGGTGATCCAGATCGACGAGCCCGCCTTCCGTGAGGGACTGCCGCTGCGCCACGCCGCC
>CAZOUC010000334.1:0-1439 GCA_964582825.1 uncultured Enterobacteriaceae bacterium
GCATCGGCATCGGCATCATGTTCTACGCCGTGCTGGAGCCGATGAACCACCTGCTGACGCCGCCACTCGGACTGGACGGGCTGGAGGTCGAGCAGCGGCGCGAGCTGGCGATGGCCGCGACGGTGTTTCACTGGACCGTGCATCCCTGGGCAATGTACAGCGTCGTGGGGCTCTCACTGGCTTTTTTTGCCTACAACAAGGGCCTGCCGCTGATCATCCGCTCCGCGCTGTACCCGATTTTCGGGGAACGAATCTGGGGCTGGCCAGGGCACGTCGTGGACGTGCTGGCGGTATTCGCGACCCTGTTCGGCCTGGCCACGTCGCTCGGTTACGGAGCCGAACAGGCGGCCGGTGGTATCTCGTACCTGTTCGGAATGTCGGACGGCCACCTGCTCAAACTGGGCATCATCGGCCTGATCACCGCGCTCGCCCTGGTCTCCGTGCTGCGCGGGCTCGACGGCGGGATCAAGGTGCTCTCCGAAGGCAACATGGCAATGGCGGCGGTGCTGGGTCTGTTCGTGCTGCTGGCCGGCCCGACCTGGGAGACCCTGCGCGCGGTGTTCGACAACCTCCTGGCGTATGCCAGCTACGCGCCGGCCCTGTCGAACTGGATCGGCCGTGACGACGACTACTACCTGCACGACTGGACGACCTTCTTCTGGTCCTGGTGGATCGCGTTTTCGCCGTTCGTCGGCCTGTTCATCGCGCGCATCTCGACCGGTCGGACCGTGCGCGAGTTCCTGCTGGTGTCGATCCTGGCGCCCTCGCTGATTTTCGTCGTCTGGATGACGGTGTTCGGCCAGGCCGCCATGGACCAGTACCTGCTGGAGGGCTACCAGGGCGTCGCGAAGACGGTGCGCAACTTCCAGCCGGAGCTGTCCCTGTTCGTCTTCCTGACCCAGTACCCGTTGACGACGATGACCTCGCTGGTCGGCATCCTCCTGGTGCTGGTGTTTTTCGTCACGTCGATGGACTCCGGTGCACTGGTGGTCGACACCATGACCGCCGGCGGCAAGATCGACGCGCCGATCGCCCAGCGCGTGTTCTGGTGCGTTTTTCTCGGCCTGATCGGCATCGCGCTGATGGAAGGCGGCGGCCTGGGCTCGCTGCAGGCCCTGGCCCTGGCCACCGGCTTTCCGTTCGCTGTCGTGATGCTGATGATGGCCTTCAGCCTGTACAAGGGTCTCGCGGCCGAGCGCCGCCTGCTGGATGCCGGAGCACTCGACGGTGCCCGGTCCGCGGAGCTGCCGCGATGAGCCGCGCGCTGTACCGGCACATCGGCGTCCCGGTCGATCTCGAGCACCTCGACCGGCTCGACAAGGCGCTCGCCACGGCGGTCGACCTGGCCCGCCGTCACGGAGCGCGCTTGACCCTGGTCGGCGTAACCGGTCCCGCGCCGAGCCCCGTGGCGCACAACCCGGCCGAGTACCGGGGGAAAC
>CAZOUC010000334.1:1449-3723 GCA_964582825.1 uncultured Enterobacteriaceae bacterium
ATCAGGTCGCCGTGGACGCGCGATCGGCGGTGGTCGGCGATCCCGCGGCGGATCTCGACCGGGCTCTGGACCGCGAGTTACACGAGCTCGGCGTCGACCTGGTCGTGATGGCCTCGCATCTGCCCGGTCTCCGCGACTACGTGTTCCACTCGAACGCCGGCTTCCTGGCCTCGCACACGGACCTGTCCGTATTCGTCGTGCGCGGCTGAACCCGCGAGCGACCGTCGCTCAGGAGATCAGCTCGCCGATCAGCTGATCGAGTTCGGCCGTTTTCTGAACCTGCCGGTCGACGATCGTATCGATGCGGCTGGCGTCGAGTCCGGATATCTCCGCCGCGGCCGTGACGAAGTCGTTCCGGACCTGCGGCTCGTCCGTCGACGGGAAGTAGCGCGCGGCGAAATCGGCGGCGCAGGCGATCAGCCGGGCCGCCGGCCGGGCTTCGTCGTCGTGCCCGGCCGTCTCCAGCTCCCGGACCGTACGGAACACGCTGCGCGGCAGACCCCAGTGCGCCAGCAGCAGGGCACCGGCCTCGGCCGTGGTCAGGCCGAAGTGTTGCCGGGCCAGATCGGGATCGTCGGCCACGTCCCGTTCGCTGCAGGCTTCCAGGTATGCCTGCATCGAGCCGGACATCAGGTTGGCCAGCATGAAACGCCCGATGTCGTGGAACAGGCCGGTCAGGTAGAGTTCCGACGCCGCCAGTTGGACGCGGTCTTCGCCGGCGCCGCGGCCGATCGATGTGACGAGGTCGGCCGTGACGAGGGACTTGCGCCAGTAGGCCCGCAGGTCGAAGTTCTCCGGCAGCCGATCGGCGAAGCTCGAATTCGACGCCATCATCAGGGCCAGGTAGCGGACCTGGTCGACGCCCAGCACAGCGCAGATCGCGCTCTCCAGGTCCTTGACGTTGCGCGCCCCGTAAAAGGCGCTGCGCGCGATGCTGAGCACCTTGGCCGACAGCAGTGGATCGAGGCCGACGATCCGCACCAGTTCGTCGATATCGAAATCGTCGGACGAGGTGAGTTTGAGAATCTCGTTGCAGACCTTGGGGGACGCGGGCAGCTTGTCGATGTCGAAGCCCGCCGCACCGCGTTCGCTCCCGCTCAGGTGCCGGACCTGCTTGCGGTAAGCCGCCGGGGTCATGTCGAACCACTGCCGGAACGCGCGCTCGAAGCTGGCTCGCTCGGAGAAACCCAGCAGTTCCGCGACCACTTCGAGCTTGTTGTCGGCGTCGGTCAGCATCGCGAGCGCCCGGTTGCGCCGGTAGCGCTGGAACAGGTCGGTGAAGGAATCCCCCTCGTCGCTCAGGCGCCGCTTCAGGCTGCTCTCGCTCATGTGAAAGCGGCTGGCCACCTGGCTCTGGTTGACGCCCTTCAGGCTCTCCAGCGCATCGAGGTGGCGCAGGATCTGTTGCGTCAGGGTATCGCTTGCCTGCAGGTTGCCGAGCTCCTCGTCGAGGCGCGGCTTGAGCAGCGCGCACAGGTCCGGATTGGCGTACGGCGCGGCCTTGTCGAGGTCGCCGTTGGCGAACTGGACCTCGATCGAGCCGGCGCTCGGCCGGACAGCCCGGGTGTAGTTGTCGATGCCTTCGGGCAGACCGAATTCGGACTCGGGGTAGGCCACGTACAGCGCGCGCACCGAGCTGCCGCTGATGCGTTGCGTGTGCTTCAGCAGGCGACCGAGCTGCAGGTCGCGGATGTACACGTCGACGATCGATTCCCAGGCGAAACCGCTCAGCGCGGCGCAGATGCCCTCGTCGTTGGGCTGAATCCGCAGCGGTACACCGTCCGGCGATACCAGGGGGTAATAGCGGCTGAGATACTGCAGCGCCTCGCGCAGGGTGCCGCAGCCGGACAGGAACACGCCGATCGGTCCGGTGGTATTGGCCGGCGAGTTGATGCCTACCTTGAATCCGAGGGACCGGTCTCCGGTGCGTTCGTAGAGCCAGGTGCTCATGGCCAGCAGGTCGGAGAACCCGAAGCCGCTCTTGTGGCCGCCGACCCGGTCGGAGAGCTTGAATTTCTGCTCGATCTCGCGATACAGCGCCGGGTCGAGGTCCTGCAGTACGCGGATCGGCCCGAGGTTGGTGGCGGGAATCGACTTTTCGTTCATCTCTGGCACACCGCAAGCTACAGCCCTGCAATCCTGCAATAGATTAACCGAAGGTCGAGTGCGAACGTACTGGTTCCGGCCGCGAGACGCCGAACCCGGTGCCGGCGTCTGCAGGCAGCGGCCGAGCCGTCGAGCCGGGATGAAAAAAGGGGCCGCCCCGTGTGGAGC
>CAZOUC010000335.1:0-1018 GCA_964582825.1 uncultured Enterobacteriaceae bacterium
CCGGCATTCCGCTCGCCGGCGGACACAGCATCGACAGCCCCGAGCCGATTTTCGGCCTGGCCGTCACCGGCCGGGTGCAGCTCGCCAACCTGAAGAAGAACGCGGGCGGGCGTGCCGGCGATCGCCTGTATCTGACCAAGCCGCTCGGCGTCGGCATCCTGACGACCGCGCAGAAGCACGGTGTGCTGCGCCCGGAGCACGCTCACCTGGCGCGGGACAGCATGTGCAGCCTCAACAGGATCGGCGAGGACTTCGGCGGCAGCGACGCGGTGCGGGCGATGACCGACGTGACCGGCTTCGGACTGCTCGGACACCTGGGCGAGATGTGCGAGGCTTCCGGCGTCAGCGCCCGCATCGAATTCGACCGCGTCGAGCTGCTCGACCGTGCCGCCGTGCTCGATTACCTCGCCCGGGGATGCGTGCCCGGAGGCAGCGGCCGCAACTGGGCCAGCTACGGCCACAAGGTGCAGGCGCCGGACGACGCCGTGCTGCGCCAGGTCCTGACCGACCCGCAGACCAGTGGTGGCCTGCTGTGCGCCGTCGACCCGGAGCGGGACGCGGAGTTCCGGGCCATCGCGCGCGCCTGGCAGCTCGATCTCGAGCCGATCGGCGAACTGGAGCCTCGCGGTGACGCGCTGGTGCGGGTGGTGCCGGGGCGCCGCGGCTGAGCGGCGCGGTACTCAGAGCGGACGAAACGCCCGCTCGAGCTCGGCCGATTCGTCGGCAACGCGATCCGGGTCGGCCGTCTGCCCGGCCGACAGCGCCTTGCGCGCCGCCATGTAGTCGCGCGGCCGGTTGACGGCGTCGACGGCCAGCAGGCGTTCGCCCGCAAAGTAGAACGCCGCGAAGCTGCGCCCCGAGCGGCTGTCACCGCGCAGCACCACGCGGTCGAAGCCCGTCGACAGACCGGCGATCTGCAGTTTCACGTCGTACTGGTCGGACCAGAACCAGGGCAGGCTGTGATACGGCTTCAGGTCGCCGTTGAGGGTGCCCGCGGCAGTCCGCGCCTGATCGGTGG
>CAZOUC010000335.1:1028-3703 GCA_964582825.1 uncultured Enterobacteriaceae bacterium
GACTCGAGGCGCAGCCAGCGGTCGTAGATGGGGTTGTAGTGGCGAGTGCAGTCGCCGGCCGCGACGATGTCGTGATCGGAGGTGCGCGCGAACTCGTCGACGACGATGCCGTCGTTGACCTCGAGACCCGCGTCCTCCGCCAGTTCGGTCGCCGGTTGTACGCCGACGCCGACGATCACCAGCTCGGCGTCGATCGACTCACCGCTTTCCAGGCGCAGCGCGCTGACCCGACGGTCGCCGTCGAACCCGGCGAGGCGGACATCGGTCCGGATCTCCACGCCTTCCTCGCCGTGCACGCGCGCGAAGAAGTCCGATACCGGTTCGGCGGTGACCCGCTGCAGCACGCGCGGCAGCGCTTCCAGGACGGTGACGTCGAGACCGAGCTTGCGCAGTGAGGCCGCAGTCTCGAGGCCGATGTAGCCGCCGCCGACCACGGCCGCGCGCGTTGCGCTGCCCGCCAGGGTCCGGATGCGGTCGGTGTCGGCCAGGTCGCGCAGGTAGCAGACGCCGTCGAGCTCGGCGCCCGGCAGGGCGAGCCGGCGCGGCCTGGCACCGGTCACCAGTGCGAGCCGGTCGTAGGGCATCTGGCTGTCGTCTGCAAAGTGGACCCGACGCTGCTCGCGGTCCAGCCGCTGCACGCGCCGGCCCAGGTGCAGCTCGATGTCGTTCTTTTCGTAGAAACCGAGCGGGCGGATCAGCAGTTGCTGGCTCTGCTTGACCCCGGTCAGGTAGTCCTTCGACAGGGGCGGGCGATGGTAGGGCGGTACGGCCTCTTCGCCGACGATCGATATGCGTCCGGTCCAGCCGCCCTGGCGCAGTTGCGCCGCCAGCTGGGCGGCAGCATGGCTCGCGCCGACGACGATGCAGTGTTGTGAATCCAAACGATAACCCGTGCTGTTGATGAATAAGTGGGAAGCCCGCAATTCTCGCCGCCGCGCGCCCGTTTGTGAAGCAGCGGCCGGCGGGGGCGCCTGCCCTGTCGATCTGGCGCGTGTGCAGCAATACGGTCATCCAACTGACATATTCGGTTGGGACCATGCAGGTCCCGGCTGCGACAGTCGGCTCACGAACTCCATCCCCAGCCCTTACAGGAGATCACTCAGCCCATGATCAACAACAGTTTCCCGCCAACCCCCCGAAAGCTCGCCGCCGCCTGCCTGCTGGCCGGCCTCACCAGTTACGGCAGCGCTGCCCTGGCGCAGCCGGCGGTCGTGACCAACGGCCTCGACTCCGGGATGGGTTCGCTGCGTGACGCGCTCGCCAGCGGCGCGCGCGAGATCGTGATTGCGACCGTCGACGACATCCAGATCACCTCGGCGCTGGTCTACGACGGTGAAAGGCCACTGTCCATCGACGGCACCGGCTCGTCGCGGATCGTGGCCGACGGCGATTACGACATCCTGAGGGTCAGCAACGGCGCCAACCTGACCGTGATCGGCGTCGACTTCGTCGGTCCCGGCGGCTTCGACATCAACAATCAGTCGATGATGATGAACCCCGGCAAGGGCATTTTCGTCGACGTGCGCGACAACCAGACCGGCACCGTGAAACTGGTGTTGAAGGACGTCAGCGTCAGCGGCGTCGCCAACCACGGTGTGCACGTATCCGACTGTGACCTCGCCGACGACTGCGGCGCCGGCGGTGGCGGCGCCGGTGGCGGTTCGCCGTCGCGCATCGTCCTCGAGTTCAGTAACGTCACGATCGACAACGTCGGCAACGGCAAGTTCGACGCCGACGGCCTGCGCGTCGACGAGCGCGGACCGGGAGGGATCAAGTTCACCGCCGACACCTCGAGCTTCACCGGAGTCGGCGCCGATGGCGTCGAACTCGACGAGGGCGGGCAAGGAAACGTCATCGTCAACGTGTCGGGCAGCACCTTCAGCAATAACGGCGAGTACTGCAACCCGGCCATCCTCGAACCGTTCCTGCCGATCCCGCCCGAAGATGAGGATATTCCGGATGGCCAGGTGACCGAGTCGGGTATCGTGCCCGTCGGCACGCCGGACGACCGCTGCTTCGAGGTCGAGTTCGATACCTACCAGTCGGGCTTTGTCAGCGAGTACGAGGTGGCAATCGACGTCGACGACGGCTTCGACGTGGACGAGGAGGGCGCCGGCATCATCTCCACGCTCATGGTCGGCTCCAACATCGACGACAACTTTGATGAAGGGGTCGACTTCGACGAGGAAGGGCCCGGCGCGATCCGCTTCGTCGCTGTGAACAGCGGCGCTGACAACAACGTCGACGACGGCTTCAAGTTCAGCGAAGAAGACCAGGGCAGCGTCAAGGCCGTGTTCCTGCTGGTCGAAGCGCTGAACAACGGCGGCAAGGGCATCGTCCTCGAGGAGGCCGACCAGGGCAGCCTGGAGGCTCTCGTCGAGCAGTCTACGACTTCAGGCAACGACGACGGCGACGTTGGCATCGAGGCGGTCCAGGAGGACGGCGGCAGCGGTGTCCTGACCGTGCGCAATTCGACCGTCAGCGAGACCGACGAAAACAACGGCATCGAGGTCGATGGTGTAGACCTGGTTGTCGAGTAGGGCAACGGTCTTCGACCGGGCGGTCGTCGGACAGGGCTCCCAGCGGGAGCCCTGTTTTTTTCTGCGGTTCCTTCAGCGCCGCGCCGGTGCCGGCTCGGCAGGCCGCGCCGGCGGGTCTTCGACCTCGACGCGGTT
>CAZOUC010000336.1:0-2213 GCA_964582825.1 uncultured Enterobacteriaceae bacterium
GATGCGGCCGGAGGCGCTGACAACGCGGTGCCAGGGCAGGGTGGTGCCGGGCGGCAGGCGGCCGAGGATGCGGCCGACGCGGCGGGCGCCGTTCGGCAGGCCGGCCAGTTCGGCGACCTGGCCGTAGCTGGCGACGCGGCCGGCGGGTATCGCGGCAACGACCTGCCAGACCCGCTGCTCGGCCGTGGGCTCGTCAGACCCGGATGCCGCCATCGGTTTCGACGATGCGCCCCGTGAAGTAGTCGTTCTCGAAGATGAAGCGCGCGGTATGGCCGATCTCCGCGGGTTCGCCGATACGGCCCAGTGGAATCTGCGCGGCCATCTTTTCCAGTGCCTCGGGTTTCATGCTCGCGACCATCTCGGTGCCGATGAAGCCCGGTGCGATGCCGGCCACGCGGATGCCGTAGCGGGCCAGTTCCCGGGCCCAGGTCACCGTCAGGGTGGCGACGGCGGCCTTGGCGGCCGAGTAGTTGCTCTGGCCGATGTTGCCGGCGCGCGACACGCTGGAAATGTTGATGATCACGCCGCCCTGGCCCGATTCGATCATCCGCGTCGCCGCCTCGCGGCCGCACAGGAACACGCCGGTCAGATTGACGTCGATGACCGCCTGCCACTCGGCGAGGCTCATGCGCTTTTCGACCTTGCCGTCCCTGGCCTTGACCAGCAGTCCGTCGCGGAGGATGCCGGCGTTGTTGATCAGGCCGTGCACCGCGCCGTGCTCGGCGATCACCGCGTCGAACAGGGTCGTCACGTCCTCTTCGCGGGCGACGTTGGCGACGTGCGCCGAGCCCCGGCCGCAGGCCGCCCGTGCCTCGGCGAGCCGCTCGGCGTTCAGGTCCACGAGCGCCGGCACGGCGCCCTGGGCCGCGAGGTACTCGGCCATGGCCCGCCCCAGGCCCTGGGCGCCGCCGGTGATGACGATGATCCGGTCTTTCAATTCCATGTGCGTGTCTCCTGGTCGGTCGCGCGGCCGCTCCGGGCGGCGGCGCCGGCGCCGATTGTCGCAAAAGCGCGTCGATTGCGCTGCCGGGGCGGCCGTGGGCGGAAAATTTGTCCCGGGGGCCCTTGAAAACGCGCCGACCAACCCCATCTGCCCTGGCATCCGGACGCGGAGTCCCTCGCGTCAGCCTGTTTTCGGCTTGACGCCGGGGGGTTCCGGCATAGAATTGGCACTCCCAGAGGGAGAGTGCTAATCGGGCCCCGCGCTTGGGTTGTCCGGCTGCACGACAGATTGAAACAGACTTCGGCTTATCAGGAGTGAGCTAGCAATGAATATCCGTCCCCTGTACGACCGCGTCGTCGTCAAACGTAAGGAAGAGGAAGAGACGTCCGCCGGTGGCATCGTTCTGCCGGGCTCTGCCAAAGAAAAACCGACGCAGGGCGAAGTGCTCGCGGTCGGCGAAGGCAAGCTGCTCGACAACGGCGAAGTCCGCCCTGTTGGCGTCAAGGTCGGTGACAAGGTCCTGTTCGGCCAGTATTCCGGCAACAACGTCAAGCTCGACGGTGAAGAGCTGGTCATTCTGAGCGAGAGCGAGATCTACGGCGTCATCGAGTGAGCCGGAGCACGCTTTCGAAACGCGATAGTCGCTTCAACCGTATCTAGGAAAGGACAAGACAATGGCTGCTAAAGAAGTGAAATTCGGCGACGCCGCTCGCCAGGGCATGCTGAAAGGCGTCAACCTGCTCGCCGACGCCGTGAAGGCCACGCTGGGTCCGAAGGGCCGCAACGTGATTCTCGACAAGTCCTTCGGTGCTCCGACGGTCACCAAGGACGGCGTCTCGGTCGCCAAGGAAATCGAACTGGCTGACAAGTTCGAGAACATGGGCGCCCAGATGGTCAAGGAAGTGGCCTCCAAGGCCTCCGACCAGGCCGGCGACGGCACCACCACCGCGACCGTACTGGCCCAGGCCATCGTCAACGAAGGCCTCAAGTCCGTCGCCGCGGGCATGAACCCGATGGACCTCAAACGTGGCATCGACAAGGCCATCAGCGCCGCCGTCGACGAGCTCGAGAAACTGTCCACCCCCTGTGAGGACGGCAAGTCCATCGCCCAGGTCGGCACGATCTCGGCCAACTCCGACGAGAGCATCGGCAAGATCATCGCCGATGCGATGGACAAGGTCGGCAAGGAAGGCGTCATCACCGTCGAGGAAGGCTCGGGCCTCGAGAACGAGCTCGACGTGGTCGAGGGCATGCAGTTCGACCGCGGCTA
>CAZOUC010000336.1:2223-3688 GCA_964582825.1 uncultured Enterobacteriaceae bacterium
GACAAGATGGCGGTCGATCTCGAAGAACCGTACATCCTGCTGGTCGACAAGAAGATCTCCAATATCCGCGAAATGCTGCCGCTGCTCGAGCAGGTGGCCAAGAGCGGCAAGCCGCTCGTCGTCGTCGCCGAGGACATCGAGGGCGAGGCCCTGGCGACCCTGGTCGTCAACAACATGCGCGGCTTCATCAAGGTCGCGGCCTGTAAGGCGCCGGGCTTCGGTGACCGTCGCAAGGCCATGCTGGAAGACATCGCCATCCTGTCCGGCGGCACCGTGATCAGCGAGGAAGTCGGCCTCGAGCTCGAGACTGTGACCCTCGACCACCTCGGCACCGCCAAGCGCGTGCAGATGGACAAGGACAACACCACCATCATCGACGGCGCCGGCAAGCCGGGCGATATCGAGGCGCGCGTCAAGCAGATCCGTGTCCAGATCGAGGACACCAGCTCCGACTACGACCGCGAGAAGCTGCAGGAGCGTGTCGCCAAGCTGTCCGGCGGCGTCGCGGTGATCAAGGTCGGTGCGGCCACCGAGATCGAGATGAAAGAGAAGAAGGCCCGCGTCGAAGACGCGCTGCATTCGACTCGCGCTGCCGTAGAGGAAGGCGTGGTGCCGGGTGGCGGCGTGGCCCTGGTGCGTTGCGTGCAGGCCATTGCCGGTCTGAAAGGCGACAACGAAGACCAGAACCACGGCATCGCCCTGGCGATCCGCGCCATGGAAACCCCGCTGCGTGCCATCGTCAAGAACGCCGGTGACGAGCCGTCGGTGGTGCTGAACACGGTGCGTGATGGCAAAGGCAACTACGGCTACAACGCGCAGACCGCCGAGTACGGTGACATGATCGAGATGGGTATCCTGGATCCCACCAAGGTCACCCGCACCGCGCTGCAGGCTGCTGCATCCGTCGCCAGCCTGATGATCACGACCGAAGCGATGGTCGCTGAGAAGGAAGAAGACAAGCCCGCCGGCGGCATGCCGGACATGGGCGGCATGGGTGGCATGGGCGGCATGATGTAAATCAGGCCTGCCAGGCAGACCCGCGAAAACCCCGGCTCGGCCGGGGTTTTCTTTTTTCGGGCGGGCATTGCGACTCCAATGGTTCGCCCCAGCGCCGACGGAGACGTCCATTTTGCGGCCTCTCGAGACCGAGGCGCCACGGGCGGAGCGGCTATACTGCGCGGATTTGCAGTGCCGTGGACGCAGGATGCCGCCATGCCCGGACCCGAAGACAAGATCACCGATTCCCCACGCATCGTGCCGCAGCGGGACGACCGACCGGCGCGTGCGAGCGCCAAGGGTAAGCGCGGCTCGGCGCCGCCCCCGCCGCCAAAGAATGGCGGAGGAGGAGGCGGAGGGCGTGGCGGCTGGCTGGTCGGACTCGTCGCGTTCCTGGCCTTGCTGGCGGGCGGGGCAGGGGTCGCGCTCGGCATGTCCCTGCAGCGGGAGGTTCTTGACCTGCGCGCCG
>CAZOUC010000337.1:0-3642 GCA_964582825.1 uncultured Enterobacteriaceae bacterium
CACCTCGGCGCCCAGCCGGGCCCAGACGCTGCCGAGCTCGAGGCCGATGACGCCGGCTCCGACGACGCCGAGCTTCTTCGGCGCCTCGGTGAACTCCAGGGCACCGGTCGAGTCGACAATGACGTCATCGGTGAACGGTGCCGGCGGAATATTGATCGGCACCGAACCGGTCGCGAGGATGACGTTGTCGGCTTCCAGAGTTTCCGTGCTGCCGTCGTCGCCGGTGAACTCCACTTTCTTGCCGGACAGCAGCCGACCGGTGCCGAAGCGGCTCTCGACGCCGTTCGACTTGAACAGGCCACCGATGCCGCCGGTCAGCTGGCCGACGATCTTCTCCTTGCGCTGCATCATCGCCGCGATGTCCATGCTGAGCTTGCCGCTCTTGATGCCGTGCGCCGCGAATCCTTCCTGGGCCTCGTAATAGCGATGCGAAGAATCGAGCAGGGCCTTCGACGGAATGCAGCCCACGTTCAGGCAGGTGCCGCCGAGACTCTGCTTGCCGTCGGCTCCCTTCCACTTCTCGATGCACAGGGTCTTCATGCCGAGCTGGGCGCAGCGAATCGCGGCCACGTAGCCGCCGGGACCGGCACCGATGACGATGACGTCGTACTTGTCAGCCATAGCTTGTCTCCGCTTGGAGTCGTGTCTGGGGTCAGATTTCGAGCAGCACGCGAGCCGGGTCTTCGATCATGTCCTTGATCGCGACCAGGAACTGCACGGCGTCCTTGCCATCGATCAGGCGGTGGTCGTAGGACAGGGCGAGGTACATCATCGGCCGCACGACGAGCTCACCGTCTTCGACGACGGGACGCTGCTGGATCTTGTGCATGCCGAGGATGCCGGTCTGCGGCGGATTGAGGATCGGCGTCGACAGCAGCGAACCGAACACGCCGCCGTTGGTGATCGTGAAGGTGCCGCCGGTCATCTCGTCGATGCTGAGCTTGCCGTCACGAGCCTTGACACCGTACTCGCGGATCTTGCTCTCGATGTCCGCGAGACTCATGTAGGCCGCGTCGCGCAGCACCGGAACGACCAGGCCGCGGTCCGAGGACACGGCGACGCCGATATCCTGGTAACCGTGATAGACGACGTCGTTGCCGTCGATCGACGCGTTGACGATCGGATAGCGCTTGAGGGCCTCGACACTGGCGCGGACGAAGAAGGACATGAAGCCGAGCCGGGTGCCGTTATGGCGCTTCTCGAACAGGTCCTTGTACTTGCTGCGCAGATCCATGACCGGTTGCATGTTGACCTCGTTGAAGGTCGTCAGCATGGCCGTGCTCTGGGTCGCGTCGAGCAGGCGCTCGGCGATGCGCGCGCGCAGCCGCGTCATCGGCACGCGGCGCTCCTCGCGCTGGCCGGTCGCGTAACCCGGCTCCGGCGCCGCGGCGGCCGTTCCCTGCGACTCCTGGGCGGCGGGCTCCGGCGCCTGCCGCGGGGCCTTGTCCCGATTCTGCTGGATGTGTCTCAGGACGTCTTCCTTGGTGATGCGGCCGCCCTTGCCGCTGCCCTCGATATGGGCCGGGTCGAGGCCGTTCTCGGCGACCAGGGTCCGCGCCGCCGGGCTCAGCAGCGCGTCCCGGTCAGGCGCCGCCCCGGCATCCTCCGGGTGTTCCGCCGCGGGCTTTTCCTCCGCTGCGGCATCGCCGGCGGCGCCGGCCTCGAAGGTGGCGAGCACCTCGGTGCTGAGCACGGTGTCGCCCTCCTGCTTGACGATCTCCTTGAGCGTGCCGTCTTCCGGCGCCACCACTTCCATGACGACCTTGTCGGTCTCGATGTCGACGAGAATCTCGTCGCGACTGCAGGCCTCGCCCGGCTGCTTGTGCCAGGTCGCCACGGTGCCGTCGGCGACCGATTCGGGGAATGCGGGGGCCTTGATTTCGATAGCCATGTCCGGTCCTTAGGTGCTTGTTCTTCTCGACTAGTTGTTCGGCCAGCGCGGATCCTGCGTCCCCAGGGCGTCCTGGATCAGCTGCTCCTGCTGGGTGAGATGCAGCGCCGTGTACCCGGCGGCGGGCGACGCCGCGGCTTCGCGGCCAGCGTACTCGAGGTAAAGGTCACGCTTGTGACGGGCGATGATGCGCCGCATGTGGTGCTGGCTCGAGTACCAGGCGCCCTGGTTCTGCGGCTCTTCCTGGCACCAGACGACTTCCAGCAGGTTCTTGTAGGGTTTCAGGGCCCGCTCGAGGTCCTGCTCCGGGAACGGGTAAAGTTGCTCGATCCGCACGATCGCGACGTGATCGAGCTCGAGCTCACGGCGACGCTGGCGCAACTCGTAGTAGACCTTGCCGGAGCACAGCACCAGGCGCGTGACCTTCTTCAGGTTCTGCTCGTCGGTCTCCGGGATCACGTTCTGGAAGGTACCGTGGGCAAGCTCGTCGAACTCGGACACGGCCTCCTTGTGACGCAACAGGCTCTTCGGCGAAATCACCACCAGCGGCTTGCGCAGCGGGCGGATGACCTGGCGGCGCAGCAGGTGGAAGATCTGCGCCGGGGTCGTCGGCACGCAGACCTGGATGTTGTGCTCGGCCGACAGCTGCAGGAAGCGCTCGAGGCGCGCCGAGCTGTGCTCCGGACCCTGCCCCTCGTAGCCGTGCGGCAGCAGCAGGGTCAGGCCGCACAGGCGCTGCCACTTGTGTTCGCCGCTGGTGATGAACTGGTCGATCACCACCTGGGCGTTGTTGGCGAAATCGCCGAATTGCGCCTCCCAGATGATCAGTGCATTCGGCGTCGTCGTCGCGTAGCCGTATTCGAAGCCGAGCACCGCCATCTCGGACAGCAGCGAATCGTAGATCCAGAAGTCCGGCTGGTCCTCCCTGAGGTGCTGCAGGGGAATCCAGGTCTCACCGTCTTTCTGGCTGTGCAGCACCACGTGGCGGTGCGAGAAGGTGCCCCTGCCGACGTCCTGGCCGGTGATGCGCACCGGGTGGTCCGCGTCCAGCAGAGTCGCGTAGGCGAGCGTCTCGGCAAAACCCCAGTTGACCGGAGTCGCCGCCGCGGCCATCAATCGCCGGTCCTCGTAGATCTTCTGCACCTGGCGCTGCATGACGATGCCCTCGTGGGCCTCGCACATCCTGTTGGCGAGCTCGCGCAGGCGGTGCGCGTCGACGGTGGTGTCGGCGTACTCGGACCAGGTGTGGCCCAGGTAGGGCGTCCAGTCCACGTGCAGGGCCTTGTTCGGATCGGCGACGATGTGCAGGGCGACCTGGTCGCCGCGCTCGAGAGCCGCCCGGTAGTCGTCCATGATCCGCTTGTCGTCGTCGTCGCTGAGCACCCCCTCGGCGATCAGTCGCCGGGCGTACAGGCTGCGCGTCGTCGGATGCTTGCGGATCTTCTGGTACATCAGCGGCTGGGTCGTCGCCGGCTCGTCGGCCTCGTTGTGGCCCCGACGCCGGTAGCAGACCAGGTCGATGACCACGTCCTTCTTGAACTGCTGGCGGAAGTCCGCCGCCATCTGCGTCACGAACAGCACCGCCTCGGGATCGTCGCCGTTGACGTGGAAGATCGGCGCCTGGACCATCTTGGCGACATCGGTACAGTACTCGGTCGAGCGCGCGTCCTCGCGCTTGCTGGTCGTGAAACCGACCTGGTTGTTGATGACGATGTGAATCGTCCCGCCGGTGGTGAAGCCGCGGGTCTGCG
>CAZOUC010000338.1:0-1083 GCA_964582825.1 uncultured Enterobacteriaceae bacterium
CGGACTCGAAGCCACCCTGAACGTGGTCATGGCCGAAGCCGGTGAAAACCTGGCCGGGCTCGAGTTCCAGTCCTGTGCCGGCCCCGACAACGCGGCGGAGCTGGCCGCCGGCATGTGCGCCGAGTTCGCCTCGCGGCTGTCCGTGCCGGTCGAACACGTCGAGTACCGCGAGCCGCTGCGCGAAGTGCTGGCCAACGAAGTCGTACGGCGCGGCGAATCCGTCATCAACCTGTGCCAGGGCGGCTACAGCATCAAGCTGCGGCGCCGCGGCGAGCGGCGCAACTACCAGCCACTGGCCATTGGCCTCGCGGCGTCTCTCGTCCTGTACCTCGGCGCGACCCTCGGTTCGGCCTGGTACATGAACCAGCGGGCCGACGATCTGCGTCGCGACGCCGAGAGCCTGTATCGGGACATCTTTCCGGACGAGCGTCGCCTGAGCAATCTGCAGCGCCGCATGCAGGCCCATATCGAGCGTGCCGGGAGCGCGAGTGACGCCCCGTTCCTGCCCTTGTTCGGGGAAGTGAGCCAGGCGCTGCAGGTCGAGGTCGATGCGCCGCCCGAACTGCAAAGCGTGCGCTACGACGCCGGGCGCAGCACCCTGAACATCGAGCTGGTCGCGGCCGACCGCGCCGTGCTCGATCGCCTGCAGACCCGCCTGAGTGCATCGGGTCTCGCGCCGAGCCTGGTTTCCGATAACGAGCGTGACGGGGCCGTCGTGCGCGAAATCGAAGTGGGGGGCAGCTGACGATGAACGCGCTGCGCGAAACGCTCGAGCGTCTGACCGGCCAGGTGCTGGCGTCGGATACCGGCCAGCGGCTGCTCGTATGGTGGAACGCCCAGTCGCCGCGCGACCAGCGCGCCCTGCAGCTGCTCGGCGGCTTTGCCGGCATCGTACTGCTGCTCGCGCTGGTCCTGTATCCGCCGCTCCGTGAGGCCGCGGAGGCCCGCGAACGCCTGCGTGCCAACCAGGAACTGCTGGCGTGGATGCAGCGCAACGAACCGCTGGCGCGACGTGCCGCCGACACCCAGCCGGCCAGTCGCAAGCGGCTCGAAGCCGTTTGTCAGAGGAGCTGCCGCCCCTGT
>CAZOUC010000338.1:1093-1922 GCA_964582825.1 uncultured Enterobacteriaceae bacterium
GGCCACCGCCGCCGACCGCGGCCTGAACCTGCGCCGCCTCGAACCGGTCGGTGAGGACGGTTTCAGGATCTACCTGGACCGGGTACCGTTCGACCCGCTGCTGACCTGGCTCGACGCGCTGTCCCGCGAGAGCGTCCGCATCGACGACCTGCGGCTGCAGCGGGACTCGGCGCCGGGCCGGGTGACCGTCAACGTGACCCTGCGGGGCTGAGCCGCCGCGGACGCCATGGCCAGCGCCCTGTACAAGGAACACTTCGGTCTCAGCGACGCGCCGTTCTCGATTGCACCGGACCCGCACTACCTGTTCCTGAGCCGTCAGCACCGCGAAGCCCTGGCGCACCTGCTCTACGGCGTCGGCGAGTCCGGTGGATTCGTGCTGCTGACCGGCGACGTGGGCACCGGCAAGACCACGGTGTGCCGCTGCCTGCTGCAGCAGCTGCCGGACGAGGTCGATATCGCCCTGGTTTTCAATCCCCGCGTCAATCCCGAGGAACTGCTCGAGACCATCTGCGGCGAGTTTCACATCGACTGCGCGGCGGGCCGTTCCACCAAGTACTACGTCGACCGCCTGACCGAGTGGTTGCTGGAGAATCACGCGGCGGGTCGGCGCGCGGTGCTGCTGATCGACGAGGCCCAGAACCTGTCGGCCCCGGTGCTCGAGCAGCTGCGCCTGTTGACCAACCTGGAAACCAGCGAGCACAAGCTGCTGCAGCTGATCCTGCTGGGCCAGCCGGAGCTGCGCGACGTGCTCGCCCGGCCGGACATGAGCCAGTTCGCACAGCGCATCACCGCGCGCTACCACCTCGGACCGCTCGACCTGCGTGAGACC
>CAZOUC010000338.1:1932-3633 GCA_964582825.1 uncultured Enterobacteriaceae bacterium
GGCCGCGGTATGCCGCGTCGCCATCGACAACGTGCTCGACCTGCGCGAGACCGGGGAGTACGTGGCGCACCGCCTGGCGGTCGCCGGGCGCGTGCAGGAGATCTTCCCGACCTGGGCCATTCGTCGCGTGCACCGCGTCAGCGCCGGCGTGCCGCGCCTGATCAACATCTACTGTGACCGTGTCCTGCTCGGCCTGTACGCCGAGCGCCGCTTCACGCCGCGCCCGGTCCACCTGCGCCGGGCGGAGCAGGAGGTGACCGGCCGGCTGCCGCGCGGCCTGCTGCGCCTGTCCGGGTCGCGTATCGCCGTAGCCTCGGCGCTGGGTACCGCGGCGGTGCTGTGGTTCTTCGCGGGCCTGCCCGACCTGCCGCAGGTCGACGTCGCGCGGGAGCGGCTCGCAGCCGCCTGGCAGGCGAGGCTGGCCGACTTCCGGCCGCAGCCGCCGGCCGCGCTGGCGCTGCTCGACGAGCAGGAGCCGCTGCTCGGTGAACTGATCGCGACCGTCGTCGGCGCACCCGACGCGCACTGCGAGGACCTGGCCGGAGCCGGCTGGCGCTGCCTGAGCGTCAACGCCGGTCCCGAGGGCTTCGCCAGCTGGGCGCGGCCGGGCGTGGCCCGTCTGCGTGTCGGTGAGCGGAGCGCCTGGGCCCTGGTCGAAGCGGGCCCCCACGGGAGCCTGATGCTGCGCCGCGGCGCACGGCGGCTCGAACTCGGTCCGGACGACGTGACAGACTACTGGCTCGGCGAGGTGATCGTGCTGTCGACGTTTCCGCACGGTGGGCCGGACGGACTGCCGGCCCCGGGGGACCGGGGTGACGACGTCGCCTGGCTGCGCGACAGTCTCGACCGGTACTACAACACGCCGCACAGCGCGGTCGACGTCGACGTGGTCCTGCGCGATCGCCGTAGCGACCTGGCGCTCGGGCCGGTGTCCGGCCCATTCGACTTTCTGCTGACGCACTATCCGGAAATGACCGTGCACGACAACCACGACCGCTTCGACGCGGAACTGTACGCGCGCCTGAAGCGCCTGCGCGACGAACTGGCTCTGCCGGCCGATCCGATTCTCGACGAGGGCCTGATACTGCAGCTCGAGGCGATGTCGCCGGAATTCCGGCTGCGGGACGGCTGATGTCCTACATCCTCGATGCTCTGAAGCGATCGGAACGAGACCGTCGCCTGCGGCGCGGCCCGATCGCCCGCTCCATACACGACGAGGCCGCGGCCGTGCCCGCGCCACGCAGTCTGCGTCCGTTGCTGCTGGGTTCCGCTGCGACGCTGCTGCTGCTCGGCGCCGCTGCGGCAGCCTGGCTGCTGGTGACGGCGCAGCAGGAACCGCTGCAGGAGCCAGCGCCAGCGGCCGCGCAGGGGCGCGCGGTAGCCGCTCCGGCGGCGACCGTGCCGGAGGCACCCCGACCCGAGACCACGGTCGATGCGGGCCGCGTGTTGGAGGTCTGGGAACTCGGCCCGGCAGAGCAGGATTACCTGCGCGATTTCGATGTGTCGATGCACGTGTATTCAACGGATCCGGCCCAGCGCGCGATCGTGTTCAACGGCCTGCGGGTCGCCGAGGGTCAGAGTCTCGGTGCGGACCTGCGCCTGCGTCGTATCACCGCGGACGGCATCGTGGTCGAGTGGCAGGGCAGGGCAGTACGGCTGCCCGTGGACATGGGCTGGTAAGCGGCGTCAGTCCGGCTGGCG
>CAZOUC010000339.1:0-3629 GCA_964582825.1 uncultured Enterobacteriaceae bacterium
ATCAAATGCCGTCGAATACAATTATCGTCTATGTTGGGGATTAATCAGAGTTTCCTTAAGTCTTGGCGAGGTCACTCGACGCGCCGCTGCATCATGGCCAATCAACAGCGACATCGGCAAGATACGAGGTCTTGCCTTTTGCCCTGCGTTTGATGATTCGGCTAATTCGGGAATAGTGCAAGGGCATTTCAGGGACCGTTCACCGATTCCGCCGCCCACGCTGTGTTCGACCCCTGAACACGGCGACGCTACTTCGGAAGAGCGTGAAGAACAATCAGTAGAGCCGGGCCTGGATGGCCACTGTGCGCAAGCCCGCAGTATCCAGGCGGCAATAAAGTAAACGATCCCCGATATGCATCACCCACCGACTATGCGTCGGCAGATCTCTTCCATAGAAAAGCTATAGAAAACAAGAGAGTGGTGGGCCCAGCTGGACTCGAACCAGCGACCTACCGATTATGAGTCGGCAGCTCTAACCAACTGAGCTATGGGCCCGCAGGAGGATCGATTATAGCCGCTCAGCCGGCGCATTCGGTTTCCGACTCGTCCTGGAAGATCGCCTCGATCGGCATGCCGAACAGGCGCGCCGCCTTGAAGGCCAGCGGCAGGCTCGGGTCGAATTTGCCTTTCTCGATCGCGTTGATCGTCTGGCGGGAGACGCCGAGGCGGTCCGCGAGATCGGCCTGGGTCCAGTCGCGCTCGGCGCGCAGCACCTTGAGCCGGTTCTTCACCGGTAGCGCACCGTGCCGACGACCAGGCTGAGCATGAAAGTTACGCCCATGATCAGCAGCAGGTCCGTGGCTTCCGCGCCTGCGACGAAGCCGCTCGTCGCCATCAAGGACAGACTGAAGCCGCTGACGAAACCGACACCGACTGCCAGGGCGAGGGCCTCGTAGGTGATCTTGCGCTGCAGTTCGTCCATGCAACGGATCATGCGCGTGTAGGTGAGCACGACGCCGATGCCCAGCACGGCGTTCAGCGCAACGAGGGCGGCGGCAAGCGAGCCCGAGTCGTGCCAGCCGTACAGGATCGCCTTGTCGGCCAGGACCAGGGTGCCTGCCCAGCCGGCGGTCCACGCAAACAGTTTCAGGTTCCAGCGCATCGCCCGGGAATCGTACCGGGTCAGTCCGTCGATCAGCTTGCCCATGTGTCTTGCCTTTTTGTCAAAAAGTCAAATGAACTTGACTCTCACCATAGCGGGGCGCTGCCGAAAGTCAAGTGTATTTGACAAAAAGTCTAAAAGGCCTTACTTCGCGAGCACCCGGGTCAGGTAAGGCAGGCTGCGGTCCATCCGGTAGTCGACGCCCGAGTGGGTGTCGTCGAATTCCTCGTAGACGTGCTTGATGCCGGCTCTATCCAGCTCCCGCGACAGGATCCGGCAGCCGTAGTGGATGTGGTACTGGTCCCGCCAGCCGCAGTCGATGTAGATGCCGCGCAGCGATTTCAGCGCCGCACGGTGGCTCTTGACCATGTGGATCGGGTCGTGGGCGAGCCAGCGCTTCCAGCGCGATTCGATCAGCTCGCCGGTCTCCAGGTCGAACGGCAGGCGGAAGCCGTTGGGCGCTTTCGGGTCCGGGTCGTAGGTGGCGGCCATGCAGACGTTCATCAGGGTGTGGACTTCGCTCCCGGTCGGCTTCGGGTTGTTCCAGAGCTTCTCGAGGAAGCGGCGCACCCGGCCGTCGTCGTAGCCGGGTTTGTGTCCCTTGCGCGGGGTCTTCGGCCGGTACTTGCCTTCCTTGAACGCCGGCTCGCGGTACCTGGCCAGTACGTTCAGCGAATTGGGCCAGTCGCTGCGGTAGACGAAATCGAAGTAGGCGTCGCCGGAATGGTCGGCCACGGCGCCCCAGTACTCGGCGTAGCGCATGCCGTGCACGATGGCGCCGTAGCCGCCGGAGGACTTGCCGAAGCAGGCGCGGGAATCGCGGCTGGCGAGGGTGCGGAATTCGCCGTCGATGAAGGGGATGAGCTCTTTCGTCAGGTAGTCCGCGTAGCGGCCGATGGCGCTCGAGTTGATGTACTGGTTGCCACCGAGCGCGGTGAAGCAGTCGGGAAACACGACGATCGCCGGGGCCATCTTCTTCTCGTGCACCAGGCGCGCGAGCTGCTCCGGGACGTTCTCGCTGAAGTTCTTCCAGTTGGTGTGCGACGGACCGGCGCCGGTGTAACCGACCAGGTCGAACAGGACCGGGTAATGCTTGCCTGCCGGTCCGCTGCTGTACTGCGGCGGCAGCCAGACCGGGAAGCGGCGCAGGTGCGGGTCGCCGAGCGGGTTGTCCCGCAGCATCTTTGAATCGAACTCGACGGTGATCAGTTCACCGGCGGGCCAGCCGGGGCGCTTGAGAGTCATCGCCTTACCTCGTCAGTCTGCCGTTGCTTCCGTTTCCTTCTGCAGCTCGCGGCGCAGGTCGCGGACGCGTACCTCGAAGTCTTCCGACTCGCCGTAGTCCAGGAACCGCGCGTAGCGGGCGTGCGTGCCGCGCACGCGGCGGGCGTGCTTGATCGGGCACCAGTACTGCTCGGTGCGCGCGGTGATTTCCCGCGCGTAGGCGATCAGGCCATTGGCGTAGCCACAGTACATGCAGTTGATGCGCTGGATGACGTTCAGGTACGCGAGGTGCTGCCGGTCGATGACGATGTAGTCGCTGCGGCGCACCATCGGAATCCCGTAGAGGCGAAAGCAGATCGCCTGGTACATGGCCAGGAACAGGTCCAGCAGCGCGAAGGGCACGATTACCGAGTAGATGAACGGCGCCGACAGCACGTGCCGCCAGGAGCTCTCGGCCAGAAAGCGCAGCACGTTGACGCGCACGCGACGGTGTGCGCGACGCACGTCGCGCTTGAAGCGCACCCGGCGCCCCTCGATCCTGTAGTGCCAGCGCTGCTGCTGCTCCTGGAGCTTGTCGCGCAGCTCCGTTTCCAGCTCGGTGATCTGGTCGAGGATGCGGCGGATTTCGTCATTCATCTGCAGATTCCTGTGTCGGGGTTCCGTGGCGCGGCAGATCGTCGCGGGTATCGAACCACGGCAGCCGCTCGCCGCAGAATACGTGCGACTGGGGAGGCAAGTTCTCCGGGGCGTCGAAAACGCCGGCGTAGAGGTCGATTTCGTCGTCCCGGCGATCGGTTTCGTATGCTACCGGCGTACCGCAGCGCGCGCAGAAGCTGCGCCGCACACCAGGAGACGAACGGAAGGTCTGACGCTCGCCCTGGAAGCGCACCCGCTCACGCTTGAAGTTGACGAACAGGCTGACCGGCGAAGCGGTGTGACGTCGGCAACTGGCGCAGTGGCAGTAGCAGACCCACTGCGGGTCGCCGTCGGTTTCGAAGCGGAGCTGGCCGCACAGGCAGTGGCCGCGTGCCATCGGGATGCCTCGACAGGGAATCGAAGCACCATTCTGGCATACCGCAGTCGCGGGCGCGGGGAAGACAGCGGGCCTCGCCCGCTGCCTTCGCTCAGTTCTCGTCGAGGAAGCTTCTGAGGTGATCCGACCGGCTCGGATGGCGCAGCTTGCGCAGGGCCTTGGCCTCTATTTGCCTTATACGCTCCCGGGTCACGTCGAACTGCTTGCCGACTTCCTCGAGCGTGTGGTCGGTGTTCATGTCGATGCCGAAGCGCATGCGCAGCACCTTGG